>CAXTTW010000177.1:0-5892 GCA_964247255.1 uncultured Acidobacteriaceae bacterium | reverse complement strand
GCGGCAGCTCGATGTGATCTCCGGGCTCGACCGCGAACAGCGGATGCGTCGACCAGCCGTACGGGATGCGCTCCCGGCCGGTGTTGCGAACCGAGTAGTCCAGGTGCAGCGACGCGCCGTCCAGCCGCAGGCCGCGCTCGAAGGCGAGCGGCAGGGACGTGCCCTCGGCCCGCATGCGCAGAGCGGTGGCGCTCGCCTCGGTCACGGTGAAGGGCAGTCGCCAGAAGTCTCCATGGTCCTCGACCTTTGCGCCTGAAACCGTGCAAGGCCCGATCGAGGGCAGGCACTCGTCCCAGCCGCTGCCGTCCCCTTCGTCGAAGGGCTGGGTTGCCGTGCGCGCGGCATAGGGCTTGAGGGGCCCTTGCAGCAGCTCGCCGCCCTCGCCCGCGAGCGACAGCGAGGAAAGCTTGCCCCCGAGCGCCGGCAGCACGTCCACGCGCAAAAACTCGTTCGCCAAACTACGCCGGTCCCACCCGTTCTCAACCGTCATGCACCTAGCATAGCCCCGCGAAATCCCGTTGACAGACCAGAGATCGTCCCTCTACCGTGGTGGGCCTTGGAGGGGTTAAGCAGTTTTCCTGCTGAAGTAAAGCGCAGAGTGCATCTCGATGTGGCTTTCCCGCCGGAAAAGCCGCATTCACGATCGCTTGAACCTTTACACCTTCAGGGAACTGCTCCAGCACTCTTACAACACCTTGCCCGACGAACGACGCAGCGCTTACATCACTTCGGCCAGTGAAGAAGGTCCGTTCCCCATGAGACGCATCCCCGGCACCGTCAGCTGTTTTGCCTTTGCCGCCCTCGCCGCCGCGCCCCTCTTCGCGCAGGTCGACACCGGTGCCATCAGCGGCACGGTTCGCGACGCTTCCGGCGCGAGCGTCCCTAACGCCAGGGTCACGCTCACCAATGGGGGCACCGGTTTCGCGGTCACCGTGAGCACCGATGCGAGCGGCAACTACACCGCCCAGCCGCTTAAGCTGGGCACCTACACGGTCAGGGCGGAGGCGCCGGGCTTCGCCCCAACCACGCAGGACAACGTGGCCGTCAACGTGGCCTCGACCACCACCGCGGACATCGCGGTCGGCGTCGAAGGCGCGCAGCAAAGCGTCACGGTCACGGCGGCGCCGGCCGCGCTCCAAACCGAGGACGCCTCCACCGGCCAGGTCGTTTCCTCCAAGGTCATCAACGACACGCCGCTCAACGGGCGCAACTTCACCTTTATCGCGCAGCTTTCGGCAGGCGTCGTACCGTCGGAGCAGGGCTCGCGCGGCGCGCAGAAAGGCGACTTTTCCGCCAACGGCCAGCGCTCGCAGCAGAACAACTTCATTTTGGACGGGGTGGACAACAACGCCAACCTGGTTGACTTCCTGAACGGCGCGAGCTTTGTCATCAAGCCGCCGCCGGACGCGCTTCAGGAGTTCAAGGTGCAGACCGGGGACTATACCGCCGAGCTGGGCCACTCAGCAGGCGCGGTGCTCAACGTCGCGACCAAGTCCGGCACCAACCGGTTCCATGGCGACCTGTGGGAGTACTTCCGCAACGATGTTTTGAACGCGCGCGACTTCTTCCAGACCGTGAAGCCGAAGTACCGGCAAAACCAGTTCGGCGCGACGCTGGGCGGCCCGCTTCTCAAGGACAAGCTGTTCTTTTTCGGCGACGCGGAAGCCAACCGGATCGTGTTCGGGCAGACGCAGATCTACACCGTGCCGACGCTGGCCGAGCGCGCCGGGGACTTTTCGGATCTGCTGGACCCGGCGAACAACGGGCGCGGCCAGGCCGTGACGCTGTACCAGCCCGGCGGGCCCACGCGCGTAAACCAGGCCAGCGCGACCAGTCCCGTGCTCGCGAACAACTACCTGGCGTACAACGGGCGGCAAAACGTGATCGCCCCGGCGGCCATCAACCCGGTCGCGCAGCGCCTGCTGAACCTGTACCCGGCGCCCAACCGCGGCGCGGCGGCCAACACCGTCAACAACTACACCTTCCAGGGCAACGCGACCGACAACACCACCCAGTACGACGGCCGCCTGGACTGGAACGCGAGCCAAAAGGACCAGCTGTTCGCTCGCTACAGCTACAACAACGAGCCCGTGTCGCTGACCCCGCCGTTCGGCATCCTGGACGGCGGCGGCTTCGGCGGCTCGGGCAGGACGGTGGTCGAGGGCCGCAACTTCACCTTCTCGGAGACGCACGTGTTCAGCCCGTCGCTGATCAACGAGTTCCGGGTGGGCTACAACTGGATCTCTGCGGCCTACATTCCACCCAATGCCGGCGCGGACATCTCCTCGCAGCTGGGCCTGGGCGGCATCCCGTTCTCCCCCGGCAACGGCGGCCTGCCCAACATCAACTTCGGCACCAACGGCATCGCCTATTTCGGCTCCTCCAACTACGAGCCCACGCACGAGTACGAGAACGTCATTCAGGTGCTCGACAACTTGTCCAAGCAGATCGGCAACCACTCCATTCGCTTCGGCGTGAACGTCGAGCGCATCCGCGTGCAGACGCAGCAGCCCGTTGACCCGAAAGGGACCTTCAACTTCACCGGCAAGTTCACGCAGGACCCCTTGAACGCGAGCAACACGGGCTATGGCGCGGCCGACTTCCTCCTGAACAGCTTCGACACGGCTTCGGTCGCGAACATCTTCACCGCGCACAACCAGCGCTTCTACGAAGGCTTTTACTTCCAGGACAACTGGAAGGCCACGCCGAACCTCACCCTGAACCTGGGCCTGCGCTACGAGTACGTTGAGCCGATCAAGGAGCTGAGCGGGCAGCAGGCCAACTTCGTTCCAAACTACGCGGCCGGAACCGGCGTGTACCTGCTCCCCAGGAAGGCGCAGAACAACCCGCCGCTTACCCCGGCGTTCCTGAACGCGATCGCGACCAATACCATCAGCGTCCAGTACACGGGCAACGATTACCTGGTCAGCCCGGCGTACCTCAACTTCTCCCCGCGCGTCGGCATCTCCTACCAGCTGGGCCCCAGGACGGTCCTGCGGACGGGCTACGGCATCTTCTTCGGCGGGCTCGAGTCCGTGGGTTACTCGCCCAGCCTGTCGCAGAACTTCCCGTTTCAGTTCGACTCCAACTTTCCTTCGGGCGCGGTTTGCGTGCCGGGCAATTGCGCCACCAACGGACTCTCGCTCGAAACGGGGTTCGCCCAGGCGCTCGACGTGGGCCTGGCGAACTATGTACGGCTGGCAAGCCCGCACGGCTACCAGACCAACACCCAGACCCCGTACAGCCAGCAGTACAACCTGACCGTGCAGCGCTCACTGGGCAACGCGACAACCCTGACGGCGGCGTACGTCGGCTCGGTTTCACGGCACCTGCAGGTGAACCCCGACATCAACATGCCCGCGGGCGCTGTGCCTTCGGGCGTCAACGAGCAAGGTTTGCGCCCATATCCCACGGCTTTCGGCGGCGGCAGCGTGGTGCTGTACGGCGGGGTGGCCAACTACAACTCCGCCCAGGTGACGCTGGAGCACCGGCTCCAGAACGGGCTGTCGTTCCTTGGCGCCTACACCTGGGCGCACACGCTGGATGACGCGAGCACGCTGCTGGGCGGCACCGGGCAGGCGGGCAACTACCGCAACTGGCGCGCGCTGGGCCTGGCTTACGACTACGGCAGCTCCCTAACCGACGTGCGCCAGCGTTTCGTGCTCAACGGGCAGTATGAGCTGCCGTTCGGGCATGGCAAGCGCTTCCTCGCGAACAGCACGCTCGCGAACGAGCTGGTGGGCGGCTGGGCCGCGGCGCTCCTGTTCCGCGTGCAAACCGGGCAGCCCACCAACATCTACGCCAACAACAACCCAGGCGGCACGGGCACGGCGGACGCGTACCGGCTGTTCGATCCGTTCCGCGCGGGCGGGACCCCCACCACGTCGAACGCAATCTGCGCGACCCGCACCCGCACGGTGGGGTCGTGGTTCAACCCGTGCGCGTTCAGCAACCCGGCGCAGGCCACCTCGACGACCGACCTGGCCTCCTACGGCCCGCGAGGACGCACCACCATCATCGGCCCCGGCTACAACCGGACCGATTTGTCGGCGTTTAAGAGCTTCGCCGTGTACCGCGAAACGAACGTGCAGTTCCGCACCGACATCTTCAACCTATGGAACACGCCCGCCTACGGGCAGCCGGGCAATACCACCGGCGGCGGCTTCGGGCAGATCGTGAGCGAGCGGTTCGGCTCTACCGGCGGGCAGTACTCCGCGACGGCCGGAGAAAGCCCGGATGCGCGCGTGGTGCAGTTCGCGCTCAAGTACATCTTTTAGGGGATTGGTTTTTCTCCGCCACGGGAAAAGCGAAAAGACGCCGTGAAAGGGGCTACCCACCGGCTGGAACTCAGGGATAGACTGAGGGCGCGTCGGAATGCACCGCAGTCCCACCCGTTCACTCCAGCGCAATCTCAACCCAGGAAAAGGCAGCAATGGAACAAGGCACCGTGAAGTGGTTCAACGACGCGAAAGGGTTCGGCTTCATCTCCCGCCAAAACGGGGAGGATGTGTTTGTGCATTACTCGGCGATCAACTCCAATGGCTTCAAAAGCCTACAGGAGGGCCAGTCCGTGCAGTTCAACGTGGTCAAGGGGCCGAAAGGCTGGCAGGCAAGCGACGTGCAGCCTTTATGAAGGGCGCGTGAGGCGGGGGAGGGGCCGTCGTATGTGGCCTGCCCCGCCCTCCTTTGTGGGAGCGCCGGAGCGTAAGTGCCCTGCCGGGGTGAGGGCTCTGTTCGAGGGTAAGCAATACATCGACCTGGTAGGACGCAAGACCTTTCGAAGTAGGACCTCGCGACCGCACAAGCGCACTGGCAGGAAGACAAGAGCCGCAAACGGGAGCAGTCGTTGAAGAGCTTTCTCGGCATCGCCGTCTTTCTTCAAGAGCAGCAAGGGGCGGCGTTCAGCGTCTTCGACCACGCGGGCCAGAGCGGTTTTCGAGTCGATGTGAACCGAAAGGAACCCATCCTGCGCGGCTGTCCCGTGAAGAAAAGCCGGGCAGGAAGGCAGTTCACTCGAAAACTGCTTCAGAACCCCCGCTCGAAAACCGCGAACCGTCGCTCCAGCTCCCACTGCTGCCCTGCCCGCTCACTCGCTTCGACCATCGAGGCGCAGGCCCCCGCGGGCTGGTCGCGCCCCAGCTGCCCCCGGCAAACCGCGACCGGCACGCGCAGGATTTCGGGCGTCGCGGCGGCCCACAGGCTCGCCCCCGGCAAAAAGCTGTGCTCGAGCGAGGCCCGCGCCATCTGCTTCAACTGCGCGTAGCTCAGGTGATAGGTCAGCGCGGCGCGCACGTACTCATGGGTCAGGTCGATGCGCGACACCCCCTCGTCATCGGTCGAAAGCGCGACAGGCACCCCGGCCCGCAGGTACTCCGGCAGCGGATGGTTGATGCCCACGTCGCCCAGGATGATGTCGTTGCTGGTCAGGTTGATCTCGACCAGCACGTGACGTTGGGCCATCTCGCGCAGCAACGCCTCCGGACGGTCCTCGAACAGAACATCGACGCCGTGGCCGATCCGCTCGGCATGGCCCTCGTCCACCGCCGCGCGGATGCGGTAGGTGAGCTCGGCCGGCGGGACCAGGCCCGGGGCGATCTCGCCCGCGTGCAGCGCGATGTGCACGCCCGGGTACAAGGGCCGGAGCGCGTCCAGCATCCGCATGTGCAGGCGGTAGTCGCGCGTGGCGAGGAAGCCGTCCTCCGGCTGCACGAAGTTGAGCCCGACCACGCGCGGGTCCGCCTTCGCGAGCTCGAACGCGAACACGATCTGCGCGAACACGTCGGCCGGCGGCTGCTCGCGCAGGACTTGAAACAGAAAGCGGATTTCGATGGAGCAGGCCGGCTGCGGGGTCGCCGACGCGCAGCCTTCGCGCCCGCGGCGGGCTTTCTCGTC
>CAXTTW010000176.1:0-5893 GCA_964247255.1 uncultured Acidobacteriaceae bacterium | reverse complement strand
CGGCAAGCGCGCTGCGCCGGATGGACACAGGAGAGGCGGTACGCCGCTTGCGAACGCGCGTCGCGGAACTTGAAGCGCGTCTGCGCCGAGCCGAGGACGCCCGGCTCCGGCGCGCCCGGCACGGCATGGAAGCAGCCGCGCGGGCTTTAGGAACGCTGTCGCCGCTGGGCGTGCTGGGCCGCGGGTACGCGCTGGTGTACGGCGCGGGCGGCATGCTTCTGCGCCGCCCCGGAGATGCGCGGGCCGGGGAAACCATCGACGTACGGCTCGCGGAAGGTTCGATCGCGGCCGTCGTTGGCAGAAACCGCGAGGGTGCATGAGGAAACTTTTCGGCACGGACGGAATTCGCGCGGTCGCCGGGCAGCCCCCGCTCGACGCAGCCACCATTTACGCGGCGGGCGAGGCGCTGGCACACACACTCAAGGGCAAACACGCCATGCCGCGGGTACTGCTGGGCATGGACACGAGAGAGAGCGGGCCCTGGATTGCTCGCACGCTCCACGCGGGCCTTGCCGCGGGCGGGGCGCAACTCGCCAACGCCGGGGTGGTCACAACCCCGGCCATCGCGTATCTGGCGCGCAAGTTCGGCTTCGCCGCGGGCGTGGTCATCTCCGCCTCGCACAATCCCTGGGCCGACAACGGCATCAAGATCTTCGGCGGCGACGGCTACAAGCTGCCCGACGCGGACGAGCTCGCGATCGAGGGCGAGATTTTCGCGCGGCTGGGCGCGTCGCCGGGCGTGGAGCGGGCGCTGCCTCCGGCTGACCCGGTGTACCGCCACGACTACGAAGCCTTTCTGCGCGCGGCCGTGCCGGGGCTGCGGCTGGACGGCATGCACATCGTGCTCGACTGCGCGAACGGGGCCGCCTCCGCGATCGCGCCGGAGCTGTTCGCCTCGCTCGGAGGCCGAGTCGATCTGACCCATGCGGCCCCGGACGGACGCAACATCAACGAGGGCTGCGGGGCGCTGCACCCTGAGGTGGTCGCGCGGGAAACAAAGGAATGCGGGGCCTCGCTCGGCATCACGCTCGACGGCGACGCGGACCGCGCGTTGTTCGCCGACGCGCAGGGCCGGGTGGTCAACGGCGACGGCATTCTGCTGCTTGCCGGGCGCTTTCTCAAGGCGCAGGGTCGCCTGACGGGCGACACGGTCGTTGCCACGACCATGTCGAACATGGGCCTGGAAGCGGCGCTGGCCCGCGACGGCATCCGCATGCTGCGCGCGCCGGTCGGCGACAAGTACGTGCTTGAACGCATGCGGGCCGAGGGCGCGGCACTCGGCGGCGAGCAGTCCGGGCACATCCTGTTTCCGCACCTGCACACCACCGGCGACGGCCTGCTCACTGCGCTGGTGGTGCTCGACACCGTGCGGCGCAGCGGATCGCGCGTGGAGGAGTTGATTGCCGACCTCAAAACCTATCCGCAGGCGATCGTGAACGTGCGGGTTCGCGAGAAACGCCCGCTGGAGACAATCCCAAGCGTCGCCGCAGCCATCCGCGAGGCAGAACAGGCGCTTGCAGGAGCGGGCCGCGTGGTCATTCGCTATTCAGGCACTGAAGCGCTGGCGCGAGTCATGATCGAGGCCGAGTCGGAAGAGCTGATGCGGGCACATGCGGAGCGGATCGCCGGGGCGATCCGGGCGGAGCTGGGCGTGTAAGCTCCCAGTCGGCTCAGAACGGCTGTCTACCGGTGAATCTCAGTACTCCTCATCCAGATTTTGCCAAAGCCATTCCAGGTCAACGAACATCGCCGACTCGATCGCGCGCAGTTGTGTGTCGTGCTCGATCTGCCATGAGCCGTTTCGCCATACTTCGGCTGTACGAAGCTCGGGATCAATGAGCCAAATATTGCGAACACCCATCGCCTCCAGATCGGATGCTCGGGCTTTCAAGTCTCTATAGACATCCGAAGGCGACAGTACTTCAATGGCAATCAAGGGCGGCTGTGTGAGCGCGAGCTTCTCACGATTCGTGCTGACGAACACAGCGAAGTCGGGCAAGCGGACACGGTCAGAATCGACCCGAGTGCGCACTTCCACGGCGCACCGAATGGCCCATTCTTTTCTGCGCTCGTGAAACCAAACTCCCAGCAGGATCTGCACCTGGCCATGCGCCGGAGTAACCACCGTCTTCTCCTTGAGTTCGCCGTAAAGATACTCGACATCCGGGCGGTAACCGGTGTTCAAATACTCCTCAATTGAAACCTTGGCTTTCGGGAGAGATACTCCAACTGCGGTCGCCATGATGCATCTCCTCAATACGGCTTCGTCCCAGTCTACAGTGGGCAACGCTTACAAATCCCGCCAGTTCTCCCCCAGCTCCGCGTCCGCGATGATGGGAATACTCAGCTCGATCACGCTTTCCATCTCTTCCTTCACCATCACGCGCACTCGCTCCGCCTCGTCCTCCGGCACGTCGAAGAGCAGTTCGTCATGGACCTGGAGTGTCATTTGCGCCTTCAAGCCTTCTGAAGTGAGCCGCCGGTCGATGCGGATCATCGCGATCTTGATCAGGTCCGCGGCGGTGCCTTGCAGCGGCGTGTTAACGGCGGTGCGCTCGGCGAAGCCGCGCAGGTTCGCGTTGCGGCTCGCGATATCCGGGATGGGCCGCGAGCGCCCGAACAGCGTCCGCACCTTTTGGGTCGCGCGGGTCTCCTCGAGCGTGCGGTCGATAAACGCGCGCACCCCCGCATAGCGCTCAAAGTACCTGTCGATGTACAGCTTCGCCTCCTTCTGGTCGATGCCGAGATTCGCCGCCAGGCCGAACGGCGAAATCCCGTAGACGATGCCGAAGTTGACCGCCTTGGCCCGGTTGCGGGTCGTCTTGTCGATCCGGTCTGCCGGTACCCCGAACACCTCGCTGGCCGTCAGCGTGTGAATGTCGATCCCGGTCTTGTACGCGTGCAGGAGCAGCGGGTCCTGCGAGAAGTGCGCCATCAAGCGCAGCTCGATCTGCGAGTAGTCCGCCGAGAGCAGCACCCGGCCCGGCGCGGCGATGAACGCGGCGCGGATTTCCCGGCCAAGCTCGGTCTTGATGGGGATGTTCTGCAGGTTCGGATTGGTGGAGGACAGACGCCCCGTCGCCGTGCCGACCTGGTTGTAGGTCGTGTGGACCCGGCCCTCCGCGTCGGCGAGCACGGGCAGCTGGTCCACGTAGTTCGACTTGAGCTTGGCCAGGTGCCGGTACTCGAGCACCATGCGCGGCACCGCGTTCACCTCCGCCAGCTCCTCCAACACATCCTGCGCGGTCGAAACCACCTTGCCCTTGCCGTACTTGAGCGGCTTGGGCAGGTCCATCTTGTTGAACAGCACATCGCCGAGCTGCTTGGGGGAGTTGATGTTGAACCGGTGGCCGGAAGCGGCATAGATCTCCTCCCCGACCCGGTGCATCTCGCTCGTGAGCTTCGCGTCCAGCTCGCGCAGCGCGCCGAGGTTCACGCGCGCGCCCGCCTGCTCCATGCGCAGCAGCACCGGGACAAGCGGGCAGTCGATCGTCGCATAAACCTGCTGCAAATCGGCCCTTTCGACATCGCCCCGGAGCCTTGGCGCTAAGGTACGGATCGCGTGCGCGGCCTCGGGCAGTGCCTCCTCGCCCTGCGCCCGCAAGGGCCGGTTCGAGAAGCGGGCGGCTACATCGGCGAGTCGATGCGTTGTATGGGTGGGGTTGACCAGATAGGAATAGAGCATCAGGTCGTCGTGCGCGCCGCGCAGAGGAATGCCCTGGCCGGCAAGCCCGCGTAGGGCAGCCTTAAGGTCATGAACCTGCTTGGGAACCGCTTCATCTGTGAGCAATTCCCGCAGGGTCGCGGCATCGATCCGCATCGCCTGCCCGTCTGCCGCGGCGACTCCCACTTTGTAAACCTTGGCGGGCTTCGGAGCCTCCGGCTCCGGCGCGGAGAAGTCCAGCAGCATCGTCTGCAGCGCGGGCTCGCTCGCTTCAGCCATGCCGGCTTCGGTTTCGCTCTCGCTTACCTGCTCGGCCAGCTCGGTCAGCTCGCTTTCCTCGATGGCAAAGGCAAAGCCCTCACGGGCCTTGACGAGGAACGCGGCAACCTGCTCCGGCGTGGGGTCGAGCAGCAGCTCGACCGGGGTTGCCGCCACCTCCGGCGCGAGCTCCTTGAGCAGCGTCGTAAACTCAAGCTCGGAAAACAGCGCCCGGCAGGCCTCCAGGTCCGGCTCGGTGGTGCGCATCCGGTCCATCTCCAGGTCCACCGGCACCTCCGTGTGAATCGTCACCAGTTCCTTTGAAAGCAGGACCGCCTCGCGATTGTTCTGCAGCGACTCGCGCTGGCGCTTGCCTTTGACCTCATCCGCCCGGTCCAGCGCCGCTTCCACCGTCCCGAACTGCCGGATGAGCTCGACCGAGCCCTTGTCGCCGATGCCCGGCGCGCCGGGGATGTTATCGATCGAGTCACCCCGGAGCGCCATCACGTCGATGACCCGCTCAGGCGGAACGCCGAGGAGCTCCTCGACCTTCGCGCGGTCCACGATCAGGTTTTCCTTCATCGGGTTCAGAACTTTCACGTGCTCGTTGACCAGCTGCATCATGTCCTTGTCGGAGCTCACGATGAAGACCGGATGCTCCTCCTCGGCCGCCTTCGCGCCCAAGGTCCCGATCACGTCGTCGGCCTCGAAGCCGTCGTACTGGACGATCGGAATCCGAAACGCCTCCAGCGCGCGCCGGATATAGGGCAGCTGCTGCGCGAGGTCGGGCGGCATGGCTTCGCGGTTGGCCTTGTAGCCGCCATAGTCCACCTCGTCGAACTGCTGCGTCTTGAGGTTCCACTTACGGACGGTTTTCATCGTGCTCGCGCGCTCGTCGCGGAACACCGGCGAGCTTGTGTCGAAGACCGCGGCGAAATACTCCGGGGAAAAATCCCGGCGGAGCTTGTTGATCATGTTGACAAACACGTACACAGCCGCCGTGGGTACGCCGGTGCGGGTCGACATGGGCCGCTGCCGCTGCATGACGTGGTACGCGCGGAAGATGAACGACATGGTATCGAGCAGGAAAATGGGCGGCTTGGACTCTGGCTTACTCTGGGGCTTGCTCACGGTGCAAGTTTACGTAATCAGCATGCAATCGCCGTAGGAGAAAAACCGGTACCGCGCGCGGACGGCGTGCGCGTAGGCCCGCATCACCGGGCTATAGCCGGCAAAGGCCGAAACCAACATCAACAAGGAGCTCTGCGGCAGGTGAAAGTTGGTCAACAAACCGCCGACGACCCGGAACGGAAAGCCGGGCGAGATGAAGACGTCAGTGGAGCCGGAGTGGGGTCCGAGCTTTCCGGCCAGGGCGGAGTGCTCCAGCGTGCGCACGGTCGTGGTCCCGGCGGCGACGACCCGGCGGCCTTCGGCGAGCGCGCGGTTTATCGCTTCAGCCGCAGCGAGAGGCAGGGTGTAACGCTCCCGGTGCAGGCGAATTTCATCGACCCGCTCGACGCGCACCGGCTGGAATGTCCCCAGCCCGACATGCAGGGTCACGTATGCGATCTCCACGCCCTTCGCGGCGAGGGCTGCGAGCACCTCCGGCGTGAAGTGCAGCCCGGCGGTCGGGGCGGCCACGGAGCCCCGCTCCGCCGCGTACACGGTCTGGTAGCGCGCCCGGTCCTCCGGGGTGCTCGTGCCGTGCTCGCGACGAATGTAGGGCGGCAGTGGCATCTCGCCCAGGGTTTCAAGCGCGCCGTAAAAGTCCGGGGAAGACGCGAACCGGAGCGTCCGCTCGCCGAACTCGCCATGCGCGGTGACTTCGGCCTGGAGCATCGGCGCGCCCTCATGCGGAAACAAGAGCCGCTCCCCCATGAGGACCTTGCGCCCGGGCCGGACTAAACAGCGCCACTGGTCCGGCGCTGTCTGTTCAATGAGCAGCACTTCGACCCGCGCCGGGTCCTGGCC
>CAXTTW010000175.1:0-5902 GCA_964247255.1 uncultured Acidobacteriaceae bacterium | reverse complement strand
CCCGACTCAAACCAGCCAGAGCACCATTACCGCCCCTCCCGCCCCACCACCCAACATCACCGCGATCACCGGCGACACGCAGGGCCGCTACGTGTACCTGATCGACTCGACGAGCCCCGGCAGCACGCCCCCGGGCCGCATCTTCCTCTACACCGTCGGCACCAGCGGCGCGCTCACCGCGGTCACCGGCTCGCCCTACCCCATCGCGAACAACTCGCAGGCGGGCGGTCCTGTTCAGACCCTCACCGACTCGACCGGTAAGTACGTCTATGCGGTCAACGCGGGCCCGGCGGGCGGCACGGCCAACGCCAACTCCGACATCAGCGGCTTCTCGGTCAACGGCACCACGGGCTTCTTCGACTCGGTCACGCAGCAGTCGCCTTACCAGGGCACGGTCTCCGGCCCGGTGTGCATCTTCGAGGACCCGACCAACCAGTACATCTATGTCGCCGGTGCGCTCGATAACAGCATCACCGGCCGCCGGATCGACCCCAACACCGGCGTGCTGACGCCCCTGCGTTCGAATGCGACCGTGCCGACCGTGGGGACGCCCTCCTGGTGCCTCGGCATCTCGAGCGTGCTGTGATCCGCCGCCCCACACAAGACCGGCCCGCCGCATGGACGCCCGCGCGGGGCCTACAAGGACTACCGAAGATGATTTGGAAACAGTGGAGCCGGCGCTTGCCGGCCTTGGCAGCGGTGGCGGTGGCGGGCGCGGGTCTGGTTTCCTGCGGCACCAGCAACACGGTCGACTACCTGTACGCGACCTCTTCGACCAACAACCCCGGCCAGATCAACGTGTATCGCGTGGACTCGCAGTCCGGCGCGCTGACCCAGATCCCCGACTCGCCCTACCCGGCGGGGCGCAACCCTGTCTCGCTGGTCGCTGACGGGACAGGGCAGACGCTCTACGTGGCCAATCGCGACGACAATACGGTGATCCAGTTCGGCATCGGGTCCGACGCAAAACTGTATGGGCAGCACACCATCAATCTGCCGGGGTCCGAGCCGCTTTGGCTGGCGATCCACTCCTATTACAACGGCACCACCTACCTGGGCAGCCTTCTGCTCGTGGTGCAAAACTTCCAGCCGAACTTCTCTCAAAACAACGTCAGTCCGGGTGCGTTGTCCGTCTACCAAATCGCGCCCAATGCCGCCCTGACAGGGCCGCCCGTGACGCAGACCGTCAACGGGCAGCAGCTCAGCTATCTCCCCCTCGGCAACACCCCCACAGGCGCGAATATCACCGCCAATGGCAAGTTCGCCTACGTCACTGACATCCTCGCGGCCGGCCAGACCGGCACGGGGAATGGCACCTGCAGCGCGGGCCAGGGCGGCATCCAGGGCTACAGCATCGCGTTCGACGGCACCAACCTGCCCTCCGGTGTGTTGACTCCGGTCCCGGGCAGTCCTTTCTGCGGCGGCACCTCGCCGTCGTCGGTCGCTACGCACCCGTTCAGCACCTTCCTGTATGCGACGGACCGGGCGCAAAACCAGGTGATCTCTTACGGAATCAACAACGCGGGCACGCTGACGACGCTTCCGACGCCGGTCGTTGCCGCGGGGACCTCGCCTTCGAGCATTGTGGTCGAGCCGCGCGGCATGTACGCGTACGTCGCCAACCGGACGGGCGGCACTGTCTCCGGCTACGCGATCAATCAATCGACGGGGGCGCTCTCCTCGCTCGCGACCGCGGGTACGGGTACGACGCAGGCCCAGCCTTCGTGTGTTTTCGTGGAACCGGCGCTGGCTCGCTTCGTCTACACCTCGAACTTTGTGGATGGCACCCTGAACGGCTTCATCCTGGACCCCAATACGGGCGGCCTCGCGGCAACGCAAGGCACCTACTATCCCGGCACCGGCATGGCGACCTGCCTGACAGCGGTCACCCATGGCAACCACCCGGTGATCCAGGTCTTCAATTCGGCTCAGTAGGGCGTAAAGCCTCGCGCCTCTGGGTCATCCTGAGCGCAGCGAAGGACCTGCTTTTCTCCACCTCCACGCGAGAAAAGCAGGTCCTTCGTCGCTTCGCTCCTCAGGATGACCTATTTTGCTTGATGGGTGCAGGCGGTGGTAGTCGCTCCAAGGGATGCTCGTCTCTACAGCAGCTTTCGGCGGATCCATCGCTGCGCGGGCCGCTCCACCAGCACCAGCGCCAGCCCCGCCCCCAGCGCGAGCAGCGCGTAGCTGCCCCAGGGCTCGATGCGGGCCAGGCCCGTGCGCTCCAGCAAACCGCCGGAGTGGATCAGCGCCCACAGATTGAAGTGCAGGATGTACATGCAGTAGCTGGCCTGGCCGAGCGCCACCAGAGGCGCCCATCCAAACGCGCGGGCGAGCAGGTTGCGCCCCGCCAGACCCAGGATCGCGCAGGCGAACAGTGGCATCAGGAGCCCGTCGTGCATCAGGACGTAGGGGATCGCGCCGCCGTAGCGAAGGATGGCGTAGATGCCGCCCACGCCGAGCAAACCCAACCACAGGCGGAGGCGGCCTTCGCGGGGCAAGCGCCCGTCCAGGTCAGCCAGTGTCATCCCGAACAGGAACGAAGGCAGGTGCGGCGGAGGGCTGAACTTGAGCGCCCGCAGCCACCATCCATCGGTGTACCGGCCTGGATTCGGATTGCCGTCCGGGTTGGCCCACATATAGGCGAGCGGGAAAGCGAGCCCGCACACCCACCAGAAGCCGAGCAGGCCGACGGTACCAGCGTTCGTCCGGGGCCCGCGCCAACGGACCGCGAACGGGAAAAGCATGTAGAAGAAGGCCTCCGTGCCCATGGTCCAGGCGGGCGTGTTCCAGAAGGTGGCGAGGTTGGGGCTCCAGCCCTGGACCAGCAGCGGCGTCGCCACGACCCCGGCCAGGAACTCGCGGTGCGTGCGGACCAGCCATTCGTCATGCAGGGCGACAAGCGAGACCAGAAGCCCCAGCCAGTACACCGGGTAGAGCCGCGAAAAGCGCGCGATCCAGAACCGCCGACGGACCAGCTCGCCCCGGCGGGCGCGCCCGCTGTAGTTGTAGGCGAGGATGAAGCCGGACAGCAGCAGGAAAAACGAGACGGAGGTGTAGCCGTTGTCGACCACCGGCGCGAGCGGCCCGAACCAGGCGGGGTTGGAGAAATGGAAGAAGACGATGTTCGCCGCCGCGAAGGCGCGGAGGCCGGTCAGCGCGGTCAGGCGGTTTCGGCTCGTACGCGCGGAACTCGCGGGCGCTTCCGGCGAGTCATCGCCGCCCGCCAACAAAGCCGGCCGTGCCTCCCCGCTCGTTGCCGGACGCTCTCCCATGCTGCTCATCTTGACGTAAAACGGAAGCGCAAGGCGGCAAAACTCAGGCGGTAACCAGCGAGCCGATCTTTTCCCCCTGGATCACGCGCTTGATGTTGCCCGGCTCCCCCATGTTGAAGATGATCATGGGCATGCTGTTGTCCTTGCACAGGCTCACCGCGGTCATGTCCATCACCTTGAGGCCGAGCCGCATGATCTCCATGTAGGTAATCTCCTCGAACTTGGTCGCGGAGGAGTCGAGCTTGGGATCGGCCGTGTAGATGCCGCTCACCTTGGTGGCCTTGAGCAGCACGTCGGCCCGGATCTCCATGGCGCGGAGCGAGGCCGCCGTGTCGGTCGAGAAATATGGGTTGCCCGTGCCCGCCGCGAAGACCACCACGCGGCCCTTCTCCAGGTGCCGCACCGCCCTGCGGCGGATGTACGGCTCGCACACCTGGTGCATCTGGATCGCCGACATGACGCGG
This sequence comes from uncultured Acidobacteriaceae bacterium, assembly GCA_964247255.1. Taxonomy (GTDB): domain Bacteria; phylum Acidobacteriota; class Terriglobia; order Terriglobales; family Acidobacteriaceae; genus EB88. The sequence goes on along the minus strand of CAXTTW010000175.1, from coordinate 2,163 downwards.
CAGTGCATGCCGGTCTTCTCGATCGCGTCCTGGATGGCGAGCGAGTTGATCACCGTCGCGAGCATGCCCATGTTGTCGGCGGAGACGCGGTCCATATGCTTGGCCTGCTCGGCCACGCCGCGAAAGAAGTTGCCGCCGCCGACCACGATCGCGACCTCGACCCCGCTCGCGGCGACCTCGGCGATCTCCCGCGCCACCTCGTGAACCAAGGTAACGTCCACGCCGAAACCCCGGCCCGCGGCAAGGGCCTCGCCCGACAGCTTCAACACGACTCGCTTGTACATTAGGTCTGAGTATCGCACGGCTTTTCCACCCGCCAAACCCCGATACGGTACTTTAGTGTCTTGGCTTTCCCGCGCAAACCGGCCGCCGAACTGCTCGACAGCGACGGGGGCACGCCCACCGAGGTGGCGAGCGCGCTGCGCTCTATCTCGTTAGTGAACCGCCTGTTCGGCGGCAACCGCACGCACCGGCTCTTGCTGGAGCAGGCTGCGCACGGGCGGTCTCGTCTGCAAGTGCTGGAGGTTGCGGCCGGCTTCGCGGAACCGCTGACGACCGCAGCCCTGGCGCTTGGGCGGCGCGGGGTTACGATCGAGGCCACGCTCTTGGACCTCAACGCGAGCCACTTTCCCCCTCTCTGGCCGGCCACCCTGCCCGCGCCGCGCCTGCTGCCCGGCAATGCGCTCGCCATCCCCTTGCCCGCGAAGAGCGTGGACGTGGTGAGCTCTTGCCTGTTTCTCCACCACCTCGCGCCGGAGGAAGCGCAGCGCTTTCTCCGGGAGGCGCTGCGGGTCGCGCGCGTGGCGGTCGTGGTCAACGATCTGCTCCGCACCCGCACCCACTATGCATTGGCGCTGCTGCGGGCACCTTTTGACCCCAGTCGGCTCTCCCGCCACGACGGCCCCGTGTCCGTCCGGCAGGCGCACTCCTTCGGGGAGATGCGCGCCATGCTCCAGGCCGCGGGACGGCCGTTTACCCTGCGCAAGCACTTCCTATATCGCTTCGGCGCGTATCTCGACGCATCCTGAAGACCGCCCGCGGGCGTAGCATGGGAAAAGACCGGTAGAGAACAGTAAGACTCCTCCCGGTCGTGCCCCGCCGGAGAACCCCCTTTTGAGCCAGATCGCCGCCGTCGCATCCGCACTGCCCCCGCGCTACTACACCCAGCAACAGGTCTTCGACGAACTCACCAAGCACTGGGGGCCGCAGCTCGAGTCCCCGGCCCTGCTCCAGCGCTTCCATCAAAGGGTGGGCGTCGACGGGCGCTACTTCGCCCTGCCCATTGAGGAGTACGCCCGGATGGAGCGCTGGGGGGAGCTCAACGCGGCCTGGCTGCGCATCGCCGAGGAGCTCGGCGAGCAGGCCATCTGCAAAGCCTTGGCTCGGGCCGGTTTGGATAAGTCCCAGATCGGCGCGCTCTTGACCGTTACGGTCACGGGCGTGGCCAGCCCTTCCCTCGACGCGCACCTGTGCAACCGGATGGGCCTGCCCGGCCACGTCCGCCGCACACCCATCTTCGGCCTCGGCTGCGTCGCAGGAGCTTCCGGCATCGCGCAGTCGCATGATTACGTCCGCGCCTACCCTGACAAGGTCGCCGTGCTGCTCTCGGTGGAGCTGTGCTCGCTTACCTGGCAGCGGCGTGACCTATCCGTCGCCAACTTTATCGCAACCGGGCTGTTCGGCGATGGCGCGGCCGCGGTGATCGTGGCGGGCGATCAGGTCGAGCTGCCCAACACGGCGGGGCCGAAGGTGGTGGCCGCAGCCTCCACCTTCTACCCCAATACCGAAAAAGCCATGGGCTGGGACATCACCGAAGAGGGCTTCACGCTGGTCCTCTCGCCCGAGGTCCCGGCAATCATCCGCGAGCATCTGCCCGTCGATTTGGCCGCCTTCCTTGCGGAGAACGGCCTCCGGCGCGAGGACATCACCTCCTGGGTCCTGCACACCGGCGGACCCAAGGTGCTCGAAGCGATGGCCGAGGCCGCCGGGGTCACGCGCGAGGAGTGCGCGCTCTCCTGGGATTCGCTGCGCAAGGTGGGCAATCTTTCCTCGGCCTCGGTGCTGTTCGTGCTCGAGGACACAGTCGAGCAGCGGCGGCCCGCACCCGCCTCCATCGGTATCCTCGCCGCCATCGGCCCGGGCTTCTGCGGCCAGTAGGTGTTA
>CAXTTW010000174.1:5671-5902 GCA_964247255.1 uncultured Acidobacteriaceae bacterium | reverse complement strand
GCCCTGCAGGGTCACTGTTTCCTGCATGGGCTGCGTGGCCGCTCCGGCTGCTACGCCGCAAGGCATGGCTGCGCCGCACGGCCCGCCCTCGCCGCAACAAGGCAGGTTCGACTGGAACACGGCCGCGCAGCTCAACCCGCGCTACACTTTTGACGCCTTCGTGAGCGGGGCGGGCAACCAGTTCGCGCGGGCGGCGGCGGCGGCGGTGGCCGAGTCTCCGGCCCGGGCATT
>CAXTTW010000174.1:0-5661 GCA_964247255.1 uncultured Acidobacteriaceae bacterium | reverse complement strand
GCCTATAACCCCCTATTTCTGTACGGCGGCGTGGGCATGGGCAAGACCCACCTGATGCAAGCGATCGGCCATGAGCTCAAGCGACGGCAGCCCACCGCGGCGATTTCCTATGTTTCGAGCGAGAAGTTCACCAACGAGATGATCAACTCGCTGCGCTACGACAAAATGACCAGCTTCCGGGACAAGTACCGGTCGATGGACCTGCTCCTGATCGACGACATCCAGTTCCTGTCGGGCAAGGAGCGCACGCAGGAGGAGTTCTTCCATACCTTCAACGCGCTGCACGAGAGCGGCAAGCAGATTGTGATCGCGAGCGACCGGCCGCCCAAGGACTTCGTCCGGAAAGAGACCGCGGAGATTGAGGACCGTCTGCGGTCGCGGTTCGAGTGGGGGCTGGTCGCGGACATTCAGCCTCCGGACCTGGAGACCCGGGTTGCCATTTTGCAGAAGAAAGCCGAAATCGAGGGCATGGCGCTGCCGAACGAGGTGGCGCTGTTCGTGGCTTCCAACATCCGGACCAACGTGCGGGAGCTCGAGGGCTCGCTGACGCGCCTATTCGCCTGGACGCGGCTGCACGGGGTGGAGATGAGCCTGACCGTGGCGCAGCTGTGCCTAAGGCAGTTCATCGACACGCAAGTGCGCAAGATCACGATCGAAGCGATCCAGCGCGCGGTGGCCGAGCAGTTCGCGATGCGCGTGACGGAGCTCAAGGCCAAGGACAACTCGCGCAAGGTGGTGGTGCCGCGGCAGATCGCGATGTACCTGTCCAAGCAGATGACCGAGGCGAGCCTGCCGGAGATCGGGCGGCAGTTCGGCAACAAGCACCACACCACGGTGATGCACTCGATCGGCAAGATCGAGGAGCAGAAGCGGACGGACAAAGACCTGAGCCGGATGCTGGCGGCGCTGCAGGAATTACTGTCGCACTGAGGGCAAACTAGGCCGACACGCCGCCTCCCGGCGGCTGTCTGAAGAGCCGATGGTAGCTTTGTGCGATGATGCGCTCCCTGCTTTCGTCTGAGAACCGCTCGCACGCACTCGCGGTGTCGCGCCTTGCGGAAAGCTCCGCGACGAACCTAAGGACGCGTCCTCATCGGGTCTCCTCGGTGGACGTCCTGCGAGGGTTCGTCATGGTGCTGATGGCGCTCGATCACACACGCGATTTCTTCAGCGCTCCGTCGGTAGCCGGTCCCTCGCATCTGAGCTGCGCGGCCTTCTTCACGCGGTGGGCGACCCATATCTGCGCGCCGACTTTTTTCTTTCTCGCGGGCGCGAGCGCCTACCTGCAGCGTGGGCAGGGCAAGACAAAAGGGCAGCTGTCCTCGTTCCTGTTCAAGCGCGGGCTCTGGCTCATGCTGCTGGATCTGACCGTGATCACCGGCGCGATTTTCTTTTGCTTCACCCCGCCTTGGATCGCGGTTTTCTTTCCAATCGGCTTCTCCATGGTCTGCCTCGCAGGCCTCATCCGGCTACCAATGCCCGGAATTCTGGGCATCGCGGCTCTGCTTCTGGCGGGGCACGATCACTTCGACTCGGTCAAGGCAACCTCGTTCGGCTCCGCTGGACCGCTGTGGACCCTGCTCCACCAAGGCGGCCCTATTCTCGCCCACGGGCATTTGCTCGCTTTCGTGATCTACCCTGTCGGTCCCTGGGTCGGCGTCATGGCGCTCGGCTATTGCTTCGGCCAAATCCTTACCTTGCCCGCGCCCCGGCGTTTGCGATGGACCGCTTGGTGCGGCGCGTCCTCGGTCGCCCTGTTTCTCGCCCTTCGCGCTCTGCACGGCTATGGCGACCCCAATCTGTGGACCTCGGCGCACGGAGCCAGATCAACGATCCTTTCCTTTCTCGATGTCGAGAAGTACCCGCCGTCGCTTCAGTTTTGCACGCTTTTTCTTGGTTTGGCCCTGCTGCTCCTTGCAGTGTTCGATGTGCTTCTGGAAGGTGGGCGCGCCGCTTGGCTGCGCCACACATTCGAGGTCTACGGAAGGGTGCCACTTGCTTTTTTCGTCGCGCACCTTTACCTAATCCACGGCATGGCGCTGCTTGTCTGCATCGTCATGGGCTTCGATCCGCATCTGCTGCTCGCGCCACTCGATCCTGTCAAGGTGCTTCCGGGGCCGCCTCCCGGATACGGCTTCAGCCTGCCTGTGGTGTACTTGGCGTGGCTTGCGGTGATCGGCCTGCTGTACCTGCCCATGCACCGCTATGCGCTGTACAAGCAGGAGCACCCCGGATTCTGGTGGCTCAGCTATCTGTAAGCACTTGCTCGGGTTGGGGAAGCGTGGTGTGCGGGGACTGTTTAAGACTTGCCTTGCTATGCTGGCCCCATGCTTGGACGACGCTGGTTGGCGGTGGTGTTGGTTCTCCTTGCGTGCGCGCCCATGGGGATGGCAGCGGCCCGGCATGGGCAGGACACGGGCTTCCTGAACCGGACCGTGACGGTGCGCGGAATCCCGCGCAAGTACGTGGTGTACGTGCCGGCGGAGTGGACCGGCGACCGGAAAGACCAGAAGTGGCCGATGATTCTGTTTCTGCACGGCTCCGGCGAGCGCGGGTCGGAAGGGCTGGACGAAACGCAGATTGGGCTGCCGGCGGCGATTCGGGTACATCCCGAGCGGTGGCCGTTCGTAGTGGTAATGCCGCAGGTGCCTTTCAGCCACCACCACTGGACCGACCCAGACATGATGGAGACCGCCATGGCCGCGCTGCGGGCCGAGGAGGCCGAGTTCGACGGGGACCCGAAGCGGACGTACCTGACCGGGCTCTCGCTCGGCGGCTACGGCACATGGGAGCTGGCGCGGGAGTACCCGCACACCTTCGCGGCGATCGCGCCGGTGTGCGGCGGTGTGTTCTGGTCCTACGCGCCCGACCGCTGGAATGAGCAGACGACCCTGCCGGAGGAGTACGCGCGGGTCTTGAAACATGTGCCTGTGTGGGAGTTCCACGGAGCGGACGACCCGGTGGTGAGTCCCCGGCAAAGCGCGCTGATGTTCGACGCGCTGAAGGCGGGCGAGGGCAACGTGCGCTACTGGGAGTACGCCGGGGTGAAGCACAGCGTGTGGGAGAAGGCGTATGCGAACCCCGCTTTGCCGCTGTGGTTCCTGAGCCACTCCCTCGCCGACGATGCTGGCTTGCCGCCGGCGGCCGAGCACCTGGTGGTGCCGGTGCATCCCGTGCCGGCCAGGGTGAACCCGGCGGTCTACGACGCCTATCTGGGGGAGTACGAGGACGCGGGCGTGACCCAAATTACCGTGTACCGGACCGGGGACCAGCTGTTCCAGCGCAACCGCATCGGCGAGGTGACGGAGCTTCTGCCGGAGAGCGCGAACACGTTCTTCTTCCCGAGCGGGTCGACGACGCGGCTGAGCTTCCTCAAGGACCCGGCGACAGGGGCGGTGCGGGAGGTTGCGGTGCGGGATGACCGGCACGAGGAGCGATGGGAGCGGACGCGGTAAAGGTCTGCACGGCCCTTTGCTGAAAGGCTCAATGCGCGAGGGCGAAACCGTCGCAGCCGCTGACCGGGGTGACGCGCAGGTGTACGCCCCTGAGCTGCGTCTGGGTGCAGGGGGCGGTCAAGGTTTCCTGGGCCTGGCGGGTTGAGAGAATCTCGAGTATTGCGGGCAAACGGGTGCCCGCCTCGGGCTCGCCGAAGTGCTCGCACAAGCCGCACTGGCCTTCCTGTACCTTGACCATGCTGCTGGGATGCGCGGACAAAGGCGGGAGGGTTGTGTGCGGCGTTGGAGAGAGCTGGATTTGCGGCCGCGGCGGGTGCTCGACGGCGCGTTTGCGACGGAGCTAGAGGCGCGCGGGGTCTCGACCGCCGGGCCGCTGTGGTCGGCGCGGGCGCTGTTTGAAGCGCCGGAAGTAGTGCTGGCGGTGCACTGGAGCTACCTGGAGGCAGGGGCGGAGATCCTGCTGACGGGGACGTACCAGGCTTCGATGATGGGCTTCACGGCGCTGGGGTTTGGGCCGGTCGCGGCTCGGGAGCAGGCGGACGGGGCCTTGCGGCGCGGGGTGGAGCTGGCCTTGACGGCCCGGCGGGAGTTCGGAGGCGTCTCCTTGAGCGGCAAGCCGGTTTTGGTGGCGGCTTCGCTGGGGCCGTATGGGGCGGCGCTCGCGAACGGGGCGGAGTTTACGGGTTCCTACGAGCTTGGCTCGGAGGCGGAGGAGTTTTCGGCCCTGGTGGCGTTCCATGCCGAGCGGATCGATGCGCTCGCCGGGACAGAAGCGGACTTGCTGGCGTTTGAGACGGTGCCGAAGCTGCTCGAGGCAAGGGCGATCGCAACGGCCCTGAGCCGGTGGCCGGAGGTGGGGGCGTGGGTATCGTTTACCTGTCGGGATGGTGCGTTGACGGCGCACGGCGAGCCGGTCCGGGAGTGCGCGGCGTTGCTCGACGGGGTTCCGCAAATTGTCGCGGTTGGGGTCAACTGCGTCGCGCCCGCGCTGGTTCTGCCTCTGCTCGCCGAGCTGCGCGCCGGGACGGGGAAGCCGCTGGTCGTGTATCCGAACTCGGGTGAGGGCTGGGACGCGGAGGCGCGGTGCTGGACGGGTTCCTCGGACGCGGCCGGTTTCGGGGAACTGGCGCGGGCGTGGTTCGCGGCGGGCGCGAGCGTAGTGGGCGGCTGCTGCCGGACCGGGCCGGGGCATGTGCGCTGGGTTGCTAGCTTGGCGGAATGCAATACCGCGTGACCCATGGGCGGCAGTCATGTTTATATCATAAACCGGTTTATGGTACTCTCATCGGCGTGCTGCGAATCGGCACGACTGGATCCCGGAGGAGCTCGCTATGCTACTCGATGCCGTTTACGAAGAAAAGCTCGAAGGCGCGGAGGGGCGCGATGCGGAGCTGCGGTACGTGACGGAACACTTCAGGGACTTACAAGGCCTCCAAGGCGCACCGGCTCTGATAGGCGGATCCCTGGCTCTCATGTTTGTGCGGGATAGGGGTAGGCACATAAGTTTGGTCTTGCTCGGCGGCCTTTGCTTGCTACTGCTTACATTCGGTTGGGCGGCGTGGCTTCGGCGCTGGTACAGAGCGCGGTACGGCGCCATCACGAAGCCGAAAGCTGCTTCCGAAGAAGTGGCGGGAGCGGGACTGCTCACGTGGGCTTTTTTTGTTTTGTCTGCTGCACTTTGCATTGCGCCTAAACGTGTAAGTACCGCGAACGGCTTACTCTTCCTCGAAGCTCAGCTTTTCCTTTTGCCGATCTGCTTCGCTGCCGCTCCGAGCAATCAATGCGTCCTGCTGCGCAGGCTGCTTTATCGCGTGGCGGCAATCGCGACTACAGCTTTGACTACAGCTGCGGTATTTTCCAGCCTAACCGAGAAGGTCGCTTGGCTTACATTTTGCGCTAGCCTGTTGTGTTTAGGGATCTACGATCACTGGCTCCTTAGCTTCTTGATGCGGCGGCGTGTAAGAACGGAGCCTATCGATGAGTAATGGAGAGGGTTTTGCACCCGAGGTGGTTCCGGTCGAGATCGACCGGCTGGTCCACGAGCCGGCGCGGCTGGCGATCCTGACGGTGCTGGCCTCCTGCGAGCGCGCGGATTTTGTGTTCCTGGAGAGGGCGACGGGGCTTTCGAGGGGGAATCTGTCGGTGCAGATGACCAAGCTCGAGGGGGCGGGGCTGATTGAGATCGAAAAGCGCATTGAGGGCAAGC
>CAXTTW010000173.1:0-5925 GCA_964247255.1 uncultured Acidobacteriaceae bacterium | reverse complement strand
CGGCCGGCCTGGCCGTCTCGCCCGACGGCAGCCGTCTGCTGGCCGTCAACTACGAGAACGATTCGGTCAGCATCCTGACCAAGCCCAACGGCTACTGGGCGGTGGGCGGCGAGCTCGACCTCAGGCCCGGCAAGGCCGTCAACGGCCCCGTCGCGAGCGGCGTGCCGGGCGGTGAATACCCGCTGTGGGCGCAGTGGAAGGGCAACGACCTCGCGTATATCTCCTCGATCCGCGACCGGGAGGTGGACCTCGTAAGCGTGTACGGCGTGCTGGCGCGCATCAAGCTGCCCGGCAACCCCAACCGCATGGTGATGAACAAGGCGCAGACCCTGCTGTACGTCGCGCAGGACAATGCCGACTCGGTCGCGGTGATCGACACCAACACCCAGCAGGTGATCGACGAGATCCCGGTGACCGCCCCGGCCGCCGTGTACGCCAACAAGCAGGGCTACAAGGGCGCGAACCCGAACGCACTGGCGCTCTCGCCCGACGAAAAGACGCTTTACGTCACTAATGGAGGCGAGAACGCGGTCGCGGTGGTTCGGCTCAACGGCGCGGGCAATTCGGAGGTCGCGGGCCTGATCCCGACCGGCTTCTACCCCAACTCGGTGAGCGTGAGCGCTGACGGCAAGCTGCTCTACATCGTGAACGGCAAGAGCGCAACGGGACCCAACCCGGACTACTGCCACGGCCTGACGGCGGCGGCGGCCACGGCCTGCAACGCCTCCAACGAATACACGCTGCAGCTCATCAAGGCCGGCTTCCAGACCGTGCCCGTGCCCGCCGCGTCCGAGCTCGGCACCCTGACCGCGCGCGTGGTCGCCAACGACAACCTGGGCCGCGCGCTCACCCCGAATCAGCAGGCCACCATGGCCTTCCTGAAGCAGAACATCAAGCACGTGGTCTACATCATCAAGGAAAATCGAACCTACGATCAGGTGCTGGGCGACCTCGAGGTGGGCAACGGCGATCCGTCGCAAACGGAGTTCCCGGAAGCGGTGACGCCGAATTTCCACGCCATGGCCCGCAACTTCGTGGACTTCGACAACTTCTATGACGTGTCGAACGTGAGCTACGACGGGTGGGCGTGGTCGACCTCGGCCCGCACCACCGACATCGTGGAGAAGCAATACACGGTGAACTACGCCGGGCGCGGCCTCAGCTACGACTCCGAGGGCGAGAACCGCAACATCAACGTCGGCATCGCGGACCTGACGGCGCGCCAGGCCGCGCAGCCGTTGCAGAGCAAGGATCCGGACCTCCTGCCCGGTACCGGCAACGCGGCCGCGCCGGACGCGGACGAAGCGGCGGGCGGCGCGCAAGGCGAGGGCTACCTATGGAACGGCGCGCTCAAGGCCGGCCTTTCGGTACGCAATTACGGCTTCTTCCTCGACCTGTCCCGCTACAGCCAGAGCCTGCCGAAGGGCGTCTCCATTCCGGAGGACCCGAACCCGTTCGCGAGCGGACTGCAGGTGGCCTACCCGACCAACACCGTGCTGACGCCGCTAACGGACAAGTACTTCCGCGGCTTCGACAACGCGATGCCCGACCTGTTCCGCTTCGACGAGTGGAACCGTGAGTTCCAGGGGTACGAGGCGGCCGGCAACCTGCCCAACCTCACCCTGCTGCGCATCATGCACGACCACTTCGGCAATTTTTCAAACGCGTTGAACGGCGTGAACACCCCCACGCTGCAGATGGCCGACAACGACTACTCGGTGGCGCGGGTCATCGACACAATCTCGAAGAGCAAGGACGCGGGCAACACGCTGGTGTTCGTCATCGAGGACGACGCGCAGGACGGCGGCGACCACGTGGACGCGCACCGGAGCACGGCTTTCGTCGTGGGCCCCTATGTGAAGCAGGGCTTCGTCGACTCCACCCGCTACAACACGGTGAGCATGCTCAGGACGATGGAGGAGATCCTCGGGATCGCCCCCCTGAACCTGAACGACGCGAGCGCGGTGCCGATGGCCAACGCCTTCGACACCAAGCAGGCGGCGTATAAGTTCACCGCGGTGCCTTCGGCCTACCTGAAGCAGACCACCCTGCCCATCCCGGCTTCGGCCTACGCGGCCAACGCGCAGGCGCAGCTGCTGCCGCTGCTGCATGACGGCAAGTGGTGGGCCGAGCAGACCGGGGGCATGGACTTCACGGTCGAGGACCACCTCGACTCGGCGAAGTTCAACCGCATCGTGTGGAAAGGCACGATGGGCGACAAGCCGTACATCACCGCGCGCACCGGCGAGGACCTGAGCGTAAACCGCACGGAGTTCCTCAAGGGCTTTTACGCGAAGCAGCAGGCGACAGAAGCCGCCGCAACCCCCGTGAACGCGGCTCCCAAGCCGAGCTCGCGCTAAACGGCAACCGAGGGCGCTTTCCCAGGAGAGCGCCCTCCTCGCACGAAGAAGGCACGACTATGCTCCCGAAAACACGCACGATCGCGGCCGCGGTTTCCTTCGCGGCCTTTTCCCTTGCCGCCGGCGCGCAGGTGGACCGCTCGGCCATCACCGGCACCGTCATAGACGACGCCGGCAAGGCTGTTCCCGGTGTGCGCATCTTCGCCATCGACCCCGCGACCGGGCTCCATCGCGACTCGGTCTCTACCACGGACGGACGCTACGAGCTGCCGCAGCTGCCGGTCGGCACGTATGAGCTCTCGTTCACGCGGCAGGGCTTCGCCGCCGTAACCTACACCGGGCTGGAGCAGACGGTCGGGCGCACGCGCACGCTGGACGCGGTGATGCGCGTCGCGGGCGCGAGCGAGACCGTCCAGGTCACCGACGCCGGGTCCGACCTGAACCGCAACTCTGATGCGCTGGGCGCGCGCCTCGAGCGCAAGCAGGTGGACGAGCTGCCGATCAACGGCCGCAACTGGACCAACCTGACCACGCTGGTGCCCGGCGCGGTCGATGCCGGTGGGAGCAACCAGCGGTCCATCCGCTTCGCCGGGCGCGGCCTGGACGACAACAACTTCACCTACGACGGGATCGACGCGACCAATATCGTGAACCAGGCGCAGCAGCCGTTCGTGCGGCTCGCGATCCCGACCTCGTCGATCGAGGAGTTCCGGGTCGACACGGCGCTGTTCACGGCCGAGTCCGGGTCGACCTCGGGCGGGCAGGTCGCGGTGGTCTCGCGCGCGGGGAGCAACGCTTTCCACGGCAGCCTGTTTTACTTCGCGCGCAACTCGGTCTTCGACGCGCGCGAGCCGATCGACAATGTCAATCCGGCTAAGCCGTCCTTCAGCCTGAACCAGTACGGCGGGTCCATCGGCGGCCCGATCCGGCGCGACAAGAGCTTCTTTTTCGTCAACTACGAGGGCTTTCGCCAGAGTCTGGGGCAGACGTTGATCGGCCGCGTCCCGAGCGCCGCGTACCGCGCGCAGACCCTGGCCGCCAATCCCGCGCTTGCCCCGGTGCTCGCGGCGTACCCCGTTTCGACGAACGTCATCGCCGGCAGCAACGGGCTGATCGCGCAGTTCAATGGGGTGGGACAGCAGACCGACAATGAAGACTCCGCGATGCTGCGGCTCGACCATCGCTTTTCCGCGAAGGACACCGCGGACCTGCGCTTCAACTTCGACGCGGCGCGTTCGCGGCTGCCGCTCGCAGGCGGCGGCACGTACCTGCTCGACCGGCAGGAGGTCAACTCCCGCCCCGTAAACGGCGTGCTCGAGTATCTGCACCTGTTTTCGCCGGCCTGGGTCAACGACGCCAAGTTCGGCTTCAACCGAGGCAACGTATACACCACCAACCTCGCCGCGCTCAACCTGCCGTACTCGGTCGCGGTTTCCGGGCTCACCACGCTCAACAACAACCGCTACTCGCTCGGCGTGGGCAACTCGTTCTCGTACATCGACCAGCTCACCTGGGTTCACGGCGCGCACGCGCTCAAGCTGGGCGGGGAGGTCCGGCGCATCCAGCTGAACCAGGGCAACACCGCGAACGGGGCGATCGGCTTCACCCGCGCGGGTTTCGCGGCGAACGCGGTTAGCTCGGCCAATTACGCCTCCGAGCTGCCCATCAACGGTCTCCGCAAGACGTATGTCCTGGCCTACGCGCAGGATGAGTGGAAGGCGACCCCCACCCTGACCGCAAACCTGGGCGTGCGCTACTCGTTCTTCAACCGCTTCAACGAGGTCGAGGGCCGCGCGATCCCGTTCGACTTTCTGAGCTGCGGGCCGGGCGGCTACTGCGGGGCGGGCGCGGAGTTTTCTCGCCCGCGCCTGCTGGACGTGGACCCGCGCCTGGCGCTGACCTGGGCGCCGGGCAGGCTGGGCGGCAGGACCGTCCTGCGCGGGGGCTTCGGCATCTACCACGGCGACGGCCAGCTCGACGACCAGAACCTGCCCATTTCGAACGAGGTCGGACGGTTCTCCTACAACGGCATCCGCAATCTCAGCTTCCCCATCGATCCGTTCCTGCCGCAGGCGACGCCGGTCCTATCGCCGCGGTACATGAACCGCGACCGCCACGACGAGTACGTGACCCAGTACGGCTTCAGCGCGCAGCAGGCGGTGGGCAAGGGCTGGGTCGGGACGCTGTCCTATGCCGGGGCAAAAGGCTCCAAGCTGCTGCGAACCTCGTACGTGAACCTGCTGGATCCCGCGACAGGGACGCGGCAGTACGCGGGCTTCAACCAGGTGGAGTACCGGGGCAACGACAACTCGTCCTCCTACAACGCGTTCGTCGCAGAGCTGCGCCGAACCTTCGCGAGCGGGCTGCTGTTCCAGGCCAACTACACCTACGCTCACGCCATCGACCAGGATGCGGCGGGCGGCGGCGACTCGGATTTCCCGCAGGACCCGGCGAACTTTGCCGCCGAGCGCGCTTCCGGCGACTTCGACGTGCGCCACGTTTTCAACTCCAACCTGGTGTACGAGCTGCCGTATGGGCGCGGCAAGGCTTTTGGCAACGGCGGGGGCGTGGTCAGCGCGGTGCTGGGCAACTGGCAGGCGTCCAATATCGTGACCGCGCGCGGGGGCCTGCCGGTCAACGTGACCATCGACCGGCCTTCGACCTTCTCGGCGGCCAACCCGACCGGCGTGGCGACCGGCTACACCACCAATCAGCGGCCCAACCGCGTCCCCGGCGTCGCGCTGACCCCGCAAACCGGCGCGGGGATCGCGAACTGGATCAACCCCGCGGCGTTCGCCCCGGTGACCGGCGGCGGCTACGGCAACGCGGGCCGCAACCTCCTGCGCGGACCCGGCCTGTGGCAAACCGACCTCGGCCTCGCGAAGAACATTCCCATCCGCGAGCAGGCTCAGCTGCAGTTCCGCGCGGAGTTCTTCAACCTGTTCAATCGCGCGCAGTACGGGCTGCCGGCCGCCGACCTGTCCGGCGGGCCGGGAGTGTTCGGCGTGATTACCACGCCGGTCAACACCTCGCCCGTGGGAACTGGGACGCCGCGGGAGATGCAGTTCGCGCTGCGGCTGGATTACTGAAGCGGCAGCCGCAGCACCGCTTCAGCCCCGCCTCCTTCGCGGTTCGCGAGCGTCAGCGAGCCCCCGTGCGCCTCGGCGATCTGCTTGGCCAGGAGCAGGCCGATCCCGGTGCCGCCGGGCTTGGTGGTGTAGAAGGGCACGAACAGGTTGCCGGAGTTCGCCAGGCCCAGCCCCGAGTCGCGCAGCGCGATCGCCGCGAAGCCGTCCTCGGCGCGCCAGCTCAGCTCCACACGCGCGGATGCACTTTCGTTTTCCAGAGCGGCTTCGGCGGCGTTGCGCAGGAGATTGACGAGCGCCTGGCCGAGCTGGTCTCGATCCGCCCGCACCGTGATCTCCTCGCCGGGGAGAACGGCCACCGCTATCCGGGTTTCGAGCGCGGCCAGGCTCTCCAGAAATGGAGCCACCGGGAGCGCGCCCAGGCGCGGCGGCGGCAGCTGCGCCACCTGCCGGTAGGCCGCGAGGAAGCGGTTGAGCGA
>CAXTTW010000172.1:0-5929 GCA_964247255.1 uncultured Acidobacteriaceae bacterium | reverse complement strand
ACGTTCCGCCGGCCGCGCTCGCGCCAGCCGCGCCCGGCTACCAGTCCGCCGGCCTGACCAACGCCGCGGCCGTCGCCGAAGACGGCAGCACCTGGAAGCCGGCCGCCCCGTCCGACGCGATGCTGCGCGGCAAGTGGTGGGAGATTTTTCGTGACCCCGAGCTGAACGCGTACGAGGAGCAGCTGGAGACCGGCAACCAGACTATCCAGCAGCAGTTCCAGCTCTTTCTGGAGGCGCGCGACTTGATCCGCGAGGCGCGGGCGCAGCTGTTCCCCGCGGCGACGATCGGTCCTTCCTTTAACCGTTCGAAGTCCTCGGGCAACCTGCGCAATGCGAGCTCGCTTACAGGCTCGGGCATCTCGAACTCGAACGGCAATACCACAATCGTCACCAACCAGGGCTCGCAAAGCACTCTGTGGAACGCCCCGCTGTCGATCACCTGGCAGCCGGACCTTTGGGGGCGCATTCGCAACACCATCCGGGCCGATGAGTATTCGGCGCAGGTCTCGGCGGCCGACCTCGAGCTCCAGCGGCTTACGGAAGAGTCCGCGCTGGCGCAGGCGTTCTTCGAGCTGCGCAACGAGGACGCGCTGCAAGCCGTGGTCAACGGCATCGTAAACGCCGACCGCGACTCGCTGCGGCTCACGCAAGCGCAGTACGAGACCGGCATCGCCGACCGTCAGGCCGTGGTGCAGGCGGAAACGACGCTCCAAAGCGCGGAAGCCCAGGCCATCGCGATCGCCGGGCCGCGCGCCATTTACGAGCACGCCATCGCGACCCTTCTCGGCCGGCCCGCGACCGGCTTCCACCTCCCGGTCAAGCCTATTGCCGCCGTGCCGCCGCCCATTCCGCTCGGCGTGCCGTCGCAGCTGCTGGAGCGCCGCCCGGACGTGGCAGCCGCCGAGCGCACCATGGCCGCCGCGAACGCCACCATCGGCATCGCCACCGCCGCGTACTACCCGCAGCTCACCCTGTCGGCGACGGGCGGGTTTGAGAGCTCGACGTTCAAGCACTGGTTCGACTACCCGAGCCGGTTCTGGTCCGCCGGACCCTCGTTCTCGCAGCCTGTGTTCGACGCGGGCCTGCGCCGGTCCACCGTGCACCAGTACATCGCGGCCTACAACGCGGATGTAGCGGCCTACCAGGAGACGGTTCTGACCGCCTTCCAGCAGGTGGAAGACTACCTCGCGCAGCTGCGCATCTCGTCCGAGGCGGTGGCCAAGCAGAAGCAGGCGACCGCCTCGGCGCAGGAGTACCTGGACCTGGCGCTGGACCGCTACCGCACCGGCCTGGACCCGTATCTGAACGTAATTACCGCGCAGAACACGCTCTTGGCCGACCAGCAAACGCTGACGAACACGCAGCTTTCCGTGATGACCTACGCGGTGCAGCTGGTGCAGGCTCTGGGCGGCGGCTGGGACGCGCGCGACCTGCCCACGCCGAAGCAGGTGTACCAGGCGCCGACCAAGGCGGAGAATACGATCGTGCGCTAACAGGAAAGGGCACCCCGAAAGGTGCCCTTTCGCGCCAAGCGGACGTTTACGGCAGGTAGTACCGCATCGACGTCTCGAAAACATTGTCGATCGCTGTCGGGGTTGCGCGGAAGATCCCGTTCACGCCCGTATAGGTGTTCCGCTCGATCCACGAATATTGGAAACCCTCACGAAACCGGCCGGCCGGGCCCTTGTAGAAGTCGTACCAGAAGCCTGCCGTAGCTTCGCGTACATCCTTGTTGTTGACCGGGCAGTTCGTGGCGATGGGTGAAAAGCCGGTCGTCGGGCCAGTATTCGCGGATCCAGGGGCGGTCGCGCCCGGCGCGGGCTCGATGCCGCAGGCTGCCGCGCTCAGGAGGTGCGAACCATAGCCGGACTGGCCGGTACCCTGGTTGTACACGCGCCGGAATACATAGTCCGTGCCGTAATAGCCGTACAACGCGAGCCGCGGGGTCACGTTGATGTCCGTGAAGCCCATTGCCGAGAAGTTGTGCAGCGGCGCGAAGGTTCCGTTCGGCGCGATGGTCACATCCGGCAGCTGCGAAGTCGCGTACCGGCTCGTGCCGTCGCCGTACTGGCCCTTGACGCCGAAGTCGACTTTCTTCGCGAGCGCGAAGAACCGAGCGCTCCCGCCCACGCCGCCGCCGATCGTGGTGTTGTTGTAAGCGCCCGCGCCGGCACCGCCGACGGCAGTCGCGTTGAGGACCGCGCCGGTACGTGCGTTGACATTGGGATAGACACGGTTGCGAAACTCGCGCTCGATGCCGAACAGCTCAATGTGCGCGTTCTTGGGGTCGAAGGCGACCTTAGCCAGGAGGTCTGGCGCGACGTTGTAGCTGTAATTTGCAAGCGCCCCGTCGATTACATCCGCGGGGACGGCAGTCACCGCGACCCCGACCGGCGTGCCCGCTCCGTTATACAGTCCTCCGGAATTGCCGGACTGCCCGGCCAGATAGTTCACCGCGCAGAACGCGCCCGTGGTCGCAAACGCCGTCGAAGTACACACCGGTGCCAACAGTTGCGCCTGCTCGGCGGACACGCCGAAGGTCAGCAGCGGTGAAGCCCGGTAGGTGAGCCGGATCCCCGGTTGCCGCGACCAGACAAAGCCGACCTGGTACTGCGGGTCGATCGTCTGCGGCAGCACCTCGGTCCGGTTGTCGATCGCGTGGCCGTTTTCGGTCGCGAGCGTCCACTGCGCGCCGCCGGTCACCGTCATCCCGTTGTGGAACGCCGCCTGACCCCACAGCTGCCGCTGCCGGAGCGTGTAGCTGTTGGACTGGTTGTTGTTCGAGGTGGTGCCCGAGCTCAGGAAATCCGCTTCGTAGTACGCGGTCAGAGCCGTTTGCCCCACCTTGCCCTGCGCCGCGAGAGCGATGCGCGACTGACGGCCGGTCGCGAAAAACTCGCTCAGCCGCCCGGCATCCGACGCCGTGTAGGGAATCTGCAGGAACGGCGTATTAATGTCCGCCCCCAGCGCCCGGGTCCGGTTCACTGTCGCGAACTCAATGAAGGAGCCGGTCGGCGAGAGCTGGACGCCCTTGAAGTGGATCGAATCCGGGTTCTCGATCGCTTTCTTGGTCGCTGTCTGGTCCGCCTGGATGGTGGTTGCGATCGACGCCGTGTTGCCCTGGAGGTCGGTCACGGAGTTTTGCAGCGCCGCCACGGCCGTCGTGTTCTGCTGGTTGGCTGCCTGCTGCGCCGCGATCGCGCTTTGGGCCTGCTCAGTGGCCTGCTCGATGGCCGCCTGGCCCTGGGTTTGCAGCTGCTGCAGCTGCTGGTCGCGGGCCTGGAGCTGCTGCTGGAGCGCGTCGATCTGCGTGCGCTGCGTGGACAGGTCCCCGCGCAGCTGCTCGATCTGCGCCGCGATGGTCGGCCTGGCGGCTTTTTTGGTGCGCACGTGCTTGCGCTGTGTTTTCGGCGCATCGGCGGCCGCGGGTTCCGCCGCGAACGCGGGGATTCCGATCGCCGCGGCGAGAACCAGGCTCGCTACCGCTTGTAATTTCGTGTTCATCTAGCCTCTCAAAGTGTGGAACGAGTGTGTCCGCCGGCTTCCGGTGCGCCGCGTCCGGTCGGGCGCGCCGCATCGTGCGCGGTCGCCCAAACGGCTTCATCGTTCCAGAACTTTGTTACAGACGCGCGAAGATTTGGGGGTGCGCCCAGGAAAAGTGGGAGGGTGTCCGACCGGCGAGCGCACTGGGGGAGAGGCGCCTACCCCAGCAGCATGTCCGGCGTGATCGGTGCCGAGCGGATGCGCTTGCCGGTCGCGTTGTAGATGGCATTCGCGATCGCCCCGGCAGCGCCGGTGATTCCGATCTCGCCGATGCCGCGCGCGCCCAGCGAGTTGAAGTTCTTATCGGGGATGTCGAGGACGGAGACGTCCAGCTCGCCGATGTCGAGGTTGACCGGGACGTGGTACTCGGCCAGGTTGTTGTTGACCGGGCGGCCATCGCGCGGGTCGGTGTGGGTGTGCTCGGCCAAGAGGAGGCTCTGCGACCAGACGATGCCGCCGATGAGCTGGCTCCCGCCGGTTTTGTGGTTCAGCAGCGTGCCCACGTCGTAGACCCCGGTCACGCGCCGCACACGGACCGTGCCGAGCGTCTCGTCCACCGCGACCTCGGCGAAGACCGCACCCCAGGAGTGCTTGGCGAACTCCTCGGCGTCCTGCGAGGGCTCGGCGGAAGCCTTGGCCTCGACGGGTTGGCTGCCGTTGCGGGCGAGAATCGCCGTGAACGGGATGACCTTGGTTTTGCCGGAGATACGCCGCAGTTCGCCTCCGTGGAAGACCAGCTCCGACGGATCGGCACCATGGAACGGCGAGAGGGGGTTGCCGATCTCGAGCGTCACCAGCTTCGCGACCGCCTCACTGGCGGCCGCCTCCACGGCCGAGCACACCGAGGCCGCGGTTTGCGAGCCGCCCGAGCCGACGCCCTTGGGCAGCATGGTGTCGCCGAGCTTCGCGTCGACGAGGCCGATGGGCATGCCCAGCTTGGCGGCGGCCACCTGCGCCATGATGGTGTAGGTGCCGGTACCTAGATCCTGCGTGCCACAGGCGACGGTGACGCGCCCGTTCGGCTGGAAGGTGATCGAGGCCATCGCCGCCGACCGGTTGGCCGGGTAGGTGGCCGTCGCCATGCCGTGGCCGATCAGCTCAAAGCCTTCCCTTCGGGAGCGCGGCTTGGAATTGCGGGCCGCCCAGCCGAATCTGGCCGCGCCTTGTGTGTAGCACTCCCGCAGGTGCTTGGAGGAGAACGGCTTGTGGCTGGTCGGGTCGAGTTCGGCGTAGTTCTTGAGCCGCAGCTCGACAGGGTCCATGTGGAGGGCGTCCGCGAGCTCGTCCATCGCGGACTCGAGCGCGAAGGAGCCGGTCGCCTCGCCCGGCGCGCGCATAAAGGTGGGCGTGCCCAGGTTCAGGCTCACCAGCTTCTGCGAGGTGGTGATGACGGGCGCGGCGTATAGCATGCGTGTCTGCGCGGCCGAAGGCTCCATGAAATCCTCAAACGTCGAGGTGTGCGAGTGGCAGTCGTGGCGGATCGCGGTCAGCGTACCGTCGCGCTTGGCTCCGAGCACGATGCGCTGCTCGGTTTGCGGGCGGCCGCCTACCGGCCCGAACATCTGCGAGCGCGCGAGCACCAGCTTTACCGGACGGCCGAGCATCTTGGCCGCCATGGCCGCCAGCACCACGTGCGACCACATGGAGCCCTTGGATCCGAAACCGCCGCCGGTGAACGGGCACTGGACGCGCACGTTGTCCTCGGGGATGCCAAAGGTCTTCGCGATCGTGCCCTTGACGCCGTTGATGTTCTGCGTCGCATCGTGGAGGGTCAGGCGCTCGCCGTCCCACTCGGCGAGCGTCGCGTGCGGCTCGAGCGGGTTGTGGTTCTGCTTTGGCGTCGTGTACACCTGGTCGACCGTGACCTCGGCCGCGGCGAAACCGGCCGCCACATCGCCTTCGGTCAGCGAGGAGGGAATCTTGTTTTTGCCCTCGTGCGCCTCGGGGAAGCCGGCCCGGAAGTCGAGTTTGGGCGGCTGCTCCCGGTATTGCACCCTCACCAGCGACGCGGCATAGACGGCTTGGTCGTGCGAGTCCGCCACCACCACCGCGACCGGCTGGCCGTTGTACTGGATCGACGGGTCCTGGAACAGGCTCAGCACGCGCCCTGTCGGCGGCTTGACCCCGGCCTTGCCGTCGGCGGGCAGCTTGGGCGCATTCGCCGGGGACAGGATCGCGGCCACGCCGGGGGCTTTCTCGGCGGCCCGTGTGTCCACGCGCGTCACCGTCCCGCTGGCAATGGTCGAGGTGACCAGCACCGCGTGGGCCAGTTTGGGCGCGGGGACCTCCGCCGCGTACCGGGCGGCCCCGGTGACCTTGGCGCGGCCGTCCACGCGGGTGATGGGCTCGCCGATCGTCGTTGCGTGTGCAGTAGTTGCCTGTGCAT
>CAXTTW010000171.1:0-5959 GCA_964247255.1 uncultured Acidobacteriaceae bacterium | reverse complement strand
GTGCAGCCGCACGGGTTTCTGCTGGGGCTCGACGAAGGGGGCCGCATCGCGGTGGCGAGCCGGTCGGTGGAGCAGTACCTGCGCCGGCCGCTCGGGCATGTGCTGGGCAGCCCACTCGGCCGGGCGCTCGGCCCGGCTGCCGAGCAGGTGGCCGCGGAGCTCCGGGCCGAGCCGCTCACCACGGCCACGCGCCTGCTGGGCACCTATGCGCTCGAAGGGGCGGGCACGTTCGACGTGGTTGCCTATCGCGGCTCGGAGGGATTGGCCTCGCTGGCCATTCTCGAGTTCGAACAGCAGCGAACCCCGGCCGACCCGGCGGCGCTCAACGCGCGGCTTTACAACTTTGTCGCGGTGATCCGGCGCAGCCGCACCGTCCCGGAGGTTTGCGCTTCGGCGGTCGAGGAGATTCGCGCGCTGACCGGCTGCGACCGCGTGGTGCTCTACCAGTTCAACGAGAAGGGTCATGGCGAGGTGCTGGCCGAGGGACGCGACGAAACTCGGGACGGCGCGCTCCCGAGCTTGCTGGGCCTGCGCTTTCCGGCCTCCGACGTGCCCCAGCAGGCCCGGCGCATGTACGAGCTGAACCGCGTCCGCATCATCCCGGATGTGGACTACGAGCCTTCGCCATTGTTTGGGCTCGGAAACAGGGACGAGATCGGTCCGGCCGGCGAGATCGACCTGTCCCCCTCCGTGCTGCGCAGCGTCTCGCCCGTGCACCGGGAGTACATGCGCAACATGGGGACAGCCTGCTCCATGTCGGTGTCCATCCTCATCGACGGGCGCCTGTGGGGGCTGGTTTCCTGCCACCACACCGTGCCGCGTTTTCTCCCGCTGCGCCTGCGCTCGGCATGCGACTTCGTCATGCAGATCGCCGCGTCCGAGATCGAGTCGCACGAGAAGTCGCTGCGGCTGGAGCGCGCGCTGGCCGCCAAGCAGGTGCAGGCGCGCATGCTGGCCCGCATGGCCGCGCAGGAAGACTACATGGAGGGCCTGGCCGCCTCCCCGGACCTGCTGCTCAGCCTGGTGGACAGCGCCGGGGCCGCCATCGTCACCGGCGCGGGCGTTCAGCGGTTCGGCGCTGCACCTTCGGACGAGCAGGTTCTCGCGATCGTGGAGCGTCTGCGCGCGCTGCGCAGGGCCGACTTCTTCTCGACCGACCGGCTTTGCGAGCTCCACGCGGGCGCGCCGAGTGAGGCCTCGGGGCTGATCGCGATTTCCGTGTCGCGGCTTCAAAATACACACGTGCTGTGGTTCCGCCCGGAGCTGGTGACCACGGTGCGGTGGGCGGGCCA
This sequence comes from uncultured Acidobacteriaceae bacterium, assembly GCA_964247255.1. Lineage (GTDB taxonomy): Bacteria > Acidobacteriota > Terriglobia > Terriglobales > Acidobacteriaceae > EB88. The sequence continues at coordinate 4,667 of CAXTTW010000171.1, read as the reverse complement.
CCCGCAAAAGCCCGCCTCGCCGGACGTCATCATTTCCCCGCGCCACTCCTTCGACGAATGGCGGGAGATCGTGCGCGGCGCGTCCGAACCCTGGACCCCGGAAGCCGTGCAGGCCGCCGCGGACTTCCGCTCCGCCGTGCTCGAAATCGTGCTGAGCCGCGCCGAGGACATCGCCGAGCTGGCCGCCGGGCTCCAGGTGGCGAACGAGGAGCTGGAAGCGTTCTCCTACTCGGTGTCGCACGACCTCCGCGCGCCGTTCCGGCACATTTCCGGCTTTTCCGAGATGCTGCGCGACGAGGAAGGCGACCGCCTCTCGGATCGCGGCCGGCGATACCTGTCTACCATCATGGATTCGGCCCGCTTCGCCGGGCTGCTGGTCGACTCGCTGCTGGACTTTTCCCGCTTTGCCCGGGCCAAGCTCACGGTGGTGCCGGTGGACCTGGAAGAGCTGGCCGACCGGGAATGGGCCGCGGTGGTGTATGACGAGGCAGGCGGGCGCGCGATCCGGTTCACCCGCGGCCCCCTGCCGCGCGTGCTGGGCGACCCGCAGCTGCTGCGCCAGGTGTTGCGCAATCTGTTCTCAAATGCGGCAAAGTACACAGCGAAGCAGCCGGAACCAACCGTGGAGATGCAAGCGAGCATCAGCCTGGGAGAAGTGATCTGTTCAATACGCGACAACGGGGCCGGTTTCGACGGCCGGTTCGCGGGCAAGCTGTTCGGGGTATTTCAGCGGCTCCACCGGATGGAAGAGTTCGAAGGGACCGGCATCGGATTGGCAAATGTAAAAAGGATCATCGGACGGCATCGCGGACGGGTTTGGGCCGAGGGTGAGGTCGGCAAGGGCGCGACGTTCTTCTTCACCCTGCCCATTGCGCCCGCCGCGGAGATGGAAGAGGAACTGCCCGCATGAGCATTCTCAAGCCCATTCTCGTCGTCGAAGACAGCCCGAACGACCTGGAGCTGACCCTGACCGCGCTTGAGAAGAGCCGCCTGGCCAACGAAGTCGTCGTGACCCGCGACGGCGCGGAAGCCGCCGACTACCTGTTCCGGCGCGGCCCCTTCGCCGACCGTCCCGCCGGCAACCCGGCCGTGGTGCTGCTCGACCTGAAGCTGCCGAAGATCGACGGGCTGGAGCTGCTGCGCATGATCCGCGACGACGACGACATCGGACGCACCCCGGTGGTCCTGCTCACCTCCTCAAGGGAGGAGCGCGACGTGATCACCGGCTACAAGCTCGGGGTCAACGCGTACGTGGTCAAGCCGGTCGCCTTCGGCGAGTTTCTGCAGGCGATTCAGGACCTTGGTGTCTTTTGGGCGGTGCTGAACGAGCCGCCGCCGGGCAGCGCCCGGGTGGTCCGCAATGGTTGAGGAACCGGGCAAACGCCTGATCCGCATCCTGATGCTCGAGGACAGCCCGCTCGACGCGGAGCTGGCCATCGCGCGGCTGCGCAAGGCGGACCTTGCGCCCGAGGTGGTGATGGCCCGCACTCGCCGGGAGTTCGAGGCGGCGGTGGACGCCGACGATGTGGACCTGATCCTGGCCGACTACGCGTTGCCGGACTTCGACGGCATCGCCGCGCTGGCGCTGGCGCGGGAAAAGCTGCCCACGACGCCGTTTATCTTCATCTCCGGACGGGTCGGGGAGGAGGTCGCGATCGACACGCTGCAGCGCGGCGCGACCGACTACGTGCTGAAGCACCGCCTGGAACGCCTGGTGCCCGCCGTGCTGCGCGCCCTGCGCGAGCAGGAAGAGCACATGACCCGCGTGGAAGCCGAGCGCAACTACCGGCAAAGCGAGCAGCGCTTCCGGCACGTGCTTGAAGCCGTACCACAGATGATCTGGATGGCGGAGCCGGATGGCTTGCTGACCTACACCAACCAGAGCTGGCGCGACTACGTGCCCGCCGGCGTGACCCGCTGGTGCCAGCCGGAGGTCATCTTCCCAGACGACTACGACGCGCTGACCGAGGGCTACCACCGGGCGCTCGAGGCCGCCGAGCCTTTCTCCATGGAGGCCCGCTTCCTGCGCAAGGGCGACCGTGCCGCGCGCTGGCACCTGCTGCGGCTCACCCCCATCGCGAACGAGAGCGAGGAGCAGCTTGCCTGGCTGGGGACGGCCACCGACATCCAGGACCAGAAGCGCAACGAGGAGGCTTTGCGCACGGCGGAAAAACTTTCCGTGACCGGGCGCATGGCCGCCGCGATCGCCCACGAGATCAACAACCCGCTCGAGTCCATGACCAACCTGCTTTTCCTTGTTCGGATCGAGGCCGAGGGCAACACCCGCGTGCTGAACTACCTCGACATGGCGGAAAACGAGCTGGAGCGCATCTCCTCGATCACCAAGCAAACGCTGCAGTTTTACCGCGACCCGGTGCTGCCCGTCGCGATCGAGGCGCGCGAAATCCTCGACGAGGTGCTGCGGCTGTTCTCCTCGCGGCTAATGAGCAAGCACATCGAAACCTCGCTCCGGGTGGATCCCGGAACGGTGTTCGAGGCGATCAAGGGCGAGATTCGGCAGGTGCTCATCAACCTGGTCAACAACGCCATCGACGCGGTATCCTCGGAGGGCCGCATCGACATCGAGGCCAAGCCGACCTCGCACGCGGGCGACCCGGCGGTCGAGGTCTGCGTCCACGACAACGGCTCGGGCATCAGCCCGGAGCAGGCCGCACAGCTGTTTACTCCGTTTTTCAGCACCAAGGGCGCGCACGGCACGGGTTTGGGATTGTGGGTTTCAAAGGGCATCGCGGAAAAGCACGGCGGCACCCTGCGCCTGGCCACCACCGGCACCGACACGGGTAACGACCGCCGCACCACCGCGCGGCTGGTGCTGCCGTCCGAGGCCAGCCCGGAGCTGCACGGACCGAGGTAGGCCGACTGGCTTGCATGAGAGACTGCTTGCTCACCCGAGGGGGGCGTTCCTCAACGCAGCTAAATACCTGTTTTTGTGGGAGCGGGCGCACGGAAGCAGGGCTCCTCCGCGTTGCCCGTTAGGATGACCTGCGATGAAACGTACTCTTCGGGGCGAGTCGGCAATCCGCTCCTGTAGCCGATAGATACGCTCCCGCGCGGTTCCCGGTCGTACGCTTAGGGGCGTAGGATGACCACCAGCCCGGATCAGCACGGTTGCGTCGCGGGCGGCTACCCTCCCCCAAGAAGGATCGACCATGCGCCTTGTCTCCAGAACGCTCGCCATAGCCGCCGCCGGCTCCGCCCTCGCGCTCCCCGCTTTCAGCCAGGTCGCGTACTACAAGCCATTCGCGGTGCCGGGCACCTCCGCCGCGAACCCGTTTAAGTCCTGGGACCAGATTTCCATCGACCCCGCGCTCCAGCTGGGCGTGGTCGCGAGCCGCAGCTCCAGGGCCGTCACGCTCTTTAACGCCATCACCGGGGAGCCGGTCGGGTCCACCCCGCCCGTGTTTACCGGCGTGGGCAAGGACGTCAACAACTCCGGCCCGGACGGCGCGATCATCGCCGGGACGCAGATCTGGGCCACCGACTACCCTTCAACCGTTCGCGTCTTCGACCTGGCGCAAAGCCTGACCGCCCCGCCCGAGATCGGCGTCATCGACACCGGCGGCAAGTCCCGGACCGACTCGATTGACTACGACCCGGCGAACGGGGTCATCATCGCCGCGAACAGCGACACCAGCCCCGATGTCCCGTTCCTGACGCTGATCGACGCGAAGACGCAGAAGATCATCAAGCGGGTTAACTTCGACGGATCGGGCGGCGCGCCGGACGCGTCCATCGACGGCATCGGCGGGGTTCTCTACGACAAGGCGATCGACAAGTTCCTGGCCACCGCGACCTCACTCGGGCAGGACGGCACCAAGGGCGCGGTCGCCGTGCTCAACACCGCTACCGGCGCGGTCGAGCGGGTAATTCCCGGCCTGGACGGCTGCCAGCCTTCCACGCTCGCCGCCGGGCCGGGGAACAACGTCATCGTCGGCTGCGACCCCGGCTTTCCCGCGCCGGACGCCAAGGTCTTCTCGCCGAAAACCTATGTCGTCGACGCGGCGGCGGGCACGGTGGTCGCCGCCATCACGGAGGTGGGCGGCGCGGACTTCGTGGCCTACAACCCGGGCGACAATCGCTACTACACTGCTTCGCGCGACTTCTTCACGAACCCGACCCAAACCGCCCCGACCGCCGTGCTCGGCATCATCGACGCGGCTACCAACAAGTGGATCGCGAACATTCCCACGGCGGTCGGCACTCACGCGGTCGCCGCCAACCCCTTCAACAACGGAATCTTCGTGCCTGTCGCGCCGGGCAGCCCGTTCTGCGGCGGCCTGGCCGGCTGCGTCGCCACGGCCGTTTCCGTGCCGCTCGCGAAGTAACTTTCCGGTTTGTTGGAAGCAAAGGCCGTTCCTCAAAGGGGCGGCTTTTGCGCGTGCACCGTTGTTCGGTTCCAACCGGGGAAGGTACCCGCAGGCTGGTACGCGAGCGATTTTGAACCAAACCGAGACGCGCGGGTTCTCCTGAGTGAAGCGAAGGATTTTGCCTTCCACGCGCGCCGGAAAGCAGATCTTTCGTCGCTTTGCTTCTCAGCGACCGGGAAGACCCGAGTCTTGGAAGCTAATCGGAGTTTCCCTATTCGACCAACTCCCGGATGGCAGCCTGGAGAATGCGGGTGGTCTCCTCCGGGCTTGCTTGCGCCG
>CAXTTW010000170.1:0-5962 GCA_964247255.1 uncultured Acidobacteriaceae bacterium | reverse complement strand
GGATTGCCGAAGCTGAGCGCCTGCGGCAGTGTGTCGAGAACGAAGTTATTCGGTTGACCCTGAAAGTTCGCCGATTGAGCGCGGCGCGCGCTCAGGGGCGTGCGTGCATTGTTTGCCGGGGTATAGCGGACGATCCCTTGACCGAAGCCGGCGTTGAGTGAGTTCGAACTGTCGGAAAAGACAAACGGGGTTCCCGAGCGAACGGTGTAGATGCCGGCGATGTTGTAGCCGCCGAGTGCCTCCCCTTCCCAGTTATGCCGGCCCTTGAACCAGGGCGTGTCCCAGATAGGCGCGAGCACGAAGCGGTTGCGGACATCGAAGTCCGAGAGACCGCGATCGAGGCCCGGGTTATACGGATTGAGATAGCCGAGGTTGCCGACGCCATTGGACGCGCTGTTGCTCTCGGAGAAGGCCGAGCTGACATCGTCGATGGATTTACCGAAGGTGTAGTTAGAAACCAGTGAAACCCCGGTGCGATGGAAGTTCGTGGTTTGGAACTGAACATTGACGGCTTCGTAGTAGGAATCACCGTTGGAGCCGCGATTGTTGATGGAGCCGTATTGGTTGTTGGGGCGCGAGAAATGAAAGCCCGTTGTGCCGGCGGGCGTGAATGGGTCGCCGAGCTGGATATTGCCCACGCCGCGTTCGTTGTAATTCTTGATGTCATAGAGATGCACGCCGCGGGCACCTACATATTGGAAGGAAACGACGGTGTTCGCGGTGAGCTGCTGATCGACCGCGCCCGACCAGAAGTTCGTCTGGGCGGTGCGGATATTCTGGTCCACATTCCGGACGGACACGGGAGGAAGCGGCACTGCTCCATTCGCGCCGCCGAGGGGGCCCGCGTTGGAAGTGCTCAACGTCGATCCCTGTACCTGGATGACCGCGTAATTGGGCGGGTTCTGGATCACGTTGTAAGTGACGTTGCCGAAGTTGCGTTCGTAGGAGATGCCGTAGCCGCCGCGCAGGGAGGTTTTGCCGGTCCCGAAAACATCCCAGGCGAAGCCGACGCGGGGCGCGACAGTGCCGTATTGCGGGTTGAAGAGCTTGCCGATCGGGCTTTTCGGCGTTGTGAAAACCTGCCCGTTCCGGATCATGTTGGAGATGCCGGGGCCCGCGCCGTAGTAGAAGTTCGAGTCCAGGTTGGGGTTGTTGTTGTGCTGGACCCCGTAGTACTCGTAGCGGAGGCCGTAGTTCAGGGTCAGGTGGGGCGTAGCTTTCCAGGCGTCCTGCGCATACACCGCCCAGTCATGGTAGCGATCGGAGCGGGCAAAGCTGGGCTGCGTGGCCGGCAGGGTGACCAGGCAGCTGGTCGGGTTGACGAGTTTGCCGGTCACATAATCGCGGGTGCAGGGCAGCGTGCCCTGCGGGTTGACAGCAGCGGTGAAGGTGTTGACCGTGCCGCCGGTAAAGCCATCGAGCCCGCTGGGCAAGGAGGTGCCGAGCAGGTTGTTGGCTTGCGCGTAGGCTCCGTAAGACTCGTTCATCTGGATGTACTCGACCGTGCCGCCGAACTGCATCGTGTGCGCGCCCTTGGAGACAGTAAGGTCCTGGTTCCACTGGATGGTGTTCTCGGGGCCGCCGGTGGGGAGGCCGCCCACGCCGGTAAGCTGCGAGTAGAAGCCGGGCAGCTGGACGGGCGTGCCGCCGAAGGTTGCGTTGTTGAACAGGAACAGCGTGGGCGTCTGCTGGAGGGCGGTGTTGTAAGTGCTTGCCAGGTTAAAGCGCGTGAAGCTGAGCTTGGTATTGGTGAGCACCTTGGGGCTGAAAATGTGCGAGACATTCAACAGCACCGAATTGTCGGAGTTGGAGTCACCGACGTTGTACTGAGAGTAAGGGGTGGAGAAGTCGTAGCCGATAAAGTTGTTGAGCTTCTGCAGCGCGTAGCGTACATAGGCCTGCGTGGAAGCATTGACGGTGTAATCGACCCGGCCATTGAGATAGTAGGTGTTTGTCGGCGGCCCGCCGCCGGCGTCGGTGGGCGCGGCAAAGGCGATACGGTCAAAGACGGGCGTGGAGGCCGGCAGCGCGGCAAAAGGACCTTTTGCGTTGATTTTCGCGCCCGTAGCGGCAATCTGCCCGGCGGTGATTACGCCTGCGGGCGCGGGCGCTCCCTGGCCGTAGGCGGCGAAAAATGCCTGGGTCGCGGGTGAACTCGCCGCGATGAACGCGGGGTCGGGGATCAGCGCCGACTGGTTGGCGGAAGAGCGCACGCGCAGCCATTCGGTGCCTTCGTAGAAGAACAGCTTGTCCTTCACGATCGGTCCGCCGATATCGAAGCCGAACTGGTTGCGCGTGTAGGTGCCCTTCTTGATGCCTTTGGCGTTGTTGTCATAGGTATTAGAGGTGTACGCGGAAAGCCGGTTGAACTCCCAGGCTCCGCCGTGGAAGTTATTAGAGCCGGCCTTCGTGATGACATTGACGACGCCGCCCGAGGCCCGTCCGTACTGCGCGGTGAAGTTGCTGGTGGTGACCCGGTACTCCTGAACGGTGTTGAGCGGCACGACTTGGCCTACGGCGTCCAAGAAAGGCTCTATGTTCTCGACCCCGTCGAGCAGGATTTCGGTCCCCGAGGAGCGCTGGCCGTTGAGCTGGAAGTGCACGCCCCGCGTGATGGCGTTTTGCGCATGCCCTTGCGCGCTGTCGCCGTTGCTGGCGTTGCCGGCGATCGCGACGAAGTCGTAAGGATTGCGTGTGAGCGAAGGAAGCTGCGCGACCTGCTGCTCGCCGACGATCTGCGAGATCTCCTGGGAGTCGGTGTTCACCTCCGCGCCGCCCGAGGCCGCCGTGACGCTGACCTGCTCCGTGCCCTGGCCGACGCTTAGTTTCGCGTCGAGCGAGGCATGGCCGCCTACCGTGACCTCAACCTGCTGGACGAGGCTTTGGAAGCCGGGAGCGCTGACCGTGATCTCATAGGTCGCCGCGGGCAGGTCGGTGAAGTTGTAAGCGCCATTGCTGCCGCTGGTGATGGTGCGGGTGGCGTTGGTGCCGAGATTGCGCTCGGTGATCTGCGCCTTGGAAACGACGGCACCGGTGGAGTCGGTCACGGTGCCGTTGACCGAGCCGGTGTCCACCTGGGCGAACGAGGGCAGGGCGGCGAGGGAGAGCCCGGCAAGCGCGAAAATCGCGCGGCGAGGCGTGTCGTTGCGGAAGAAGCGGGCATGCTGCACTGGGGGGTCCTCCTGGAAACGGTACAAGATGGGCCGCTGCGAAAGGCTCGGCGTACATGGCGGGTCAGCGGAGCGCGCACGGGAGACAGGTCCCTCTTGCGGAGGGGCAAGCCATAAGTGGAATGCTAGCCGGGCGCACTAGGATGAAGCCTACCATGTAGAACCTTTACGAAGAAGCGGTATGGGTTTGCGTGATGGGCGGGACAAAGATGCCTTTATAGGGCGGCTTGAACGCAGATCCGGCTTTGCCCATAGGCCCAGTTGCGGGCGGGTCGCGGGCGCTGCTTGGGGGAGATCGCGGCGGGGGCTACAGCTCGATGTTGACCAGGTTTTCGGCGGCACCAGGCGCGCTCGGGCGTCCCTGGGGGGCGCGCCAGTGGTCGATGTACGAGATCTGGTGCACGCAGGAGACCGTGCAGTGCGGGGCGCAGCTCTTGGCGTGGGTGAACTCGCGGCGCAGGTCGGCCCGGGTGTAGTCGGCCACGGGCACGCCCGGGTTGCCGCGCTTCTGCGAGCAGTAGTGGACCAGCCCGTTCTCGCAGACGTACAGGTAGCGCGCGCCGGCGCGGCAGCGCCATTCGTTGGGCTCGGCATTGGCGATGGCTTCCTGAAACTTGTTGAACCGGGAGTAGTTGGTCTTGTTCCAGCCGCGCATCTCGGCCCACACCCGCCGCTCCTCGCCGCCCAGCGGCTTGAGCTGCCCGCCCCCGTCGTGGATAATGCCGATGGTCGAGGTGAAGCCGAGCTCCAGCGCGCGGCGGCCGACGGTGATCGCGTCCTGCGGGTTCGCGATGCCGCCGCCGACCACGGAGTTGATGTTGACGTGGAAGTCGGCGTACTCCCGCAGCATTTCTAGCTTGCGGTCGAGGACCTTGAGGCTCTTCTTCGAGGTCTCGTCGGGCAGGACGTTGTCGATCGAAATCTGCATGTGGTCCAGACCGGCGCGGTTGAGCCGCTCGATCCGCTCGGGCATCAGCAGGTAGCCATTGGTGATCATGCCGGCGATGCGGCCGTGGCGGCGGATGCGCGCGATAACCTGGTCGAGATCGGGATGGGTGAGCGGCTCGCCGCCCGAGATGGTGATGATGGAGGTGCCGAGACGGGCGAGCGCGTCGATGCGGCGGAGCATTTCCTCGACCGGGACGGGCTCGGAGACCTTGTCGTACTCGTTGCAGTAGGCGCAGCTCAGGTTGCAGAAGCGCGCCGGGACGATCTGCGCCATGACAGGGTGGCGCGTGTCGGCGAGCGCCCAACCGACCGTCCACAGCTCGCGCAGGCGGCGCGTGGCGGTCTTCCAGCGGCGGCGGAGCGGGTGCTTGGGCCGGGGCACACCGCCGGTGCGGAAGGTCGTGCCGGGTTCGGTCGCCGCTTGGGTCGCCATCTCCGTTATTTCAACACAGTTGCGGAAGCGGGTTGAAGCTGGTTCTCGCTGAAAGCTTCGTACATCATGGCCGTGCGCGTGCCGGGAGGCCGGCTCGGGTCGGCCTGGCCACGCTTGCCTTCGAGCCGTTCCCAGGCGGACGGACCGACCTTGGGCGCATACCCTGCCATTTCGAGATAGGAGAGCGCCACACGGGCGCTTTGCCGCTCCATGAGCAGCTTGAGGTGCGCCTGATAGACATTGCCCGCAAGACCGGCGGGAACGCCCAACTCGAAGAAGCCAGCGGCCTCGACCGTATTCGCAGCCAATTCTTTGTTGGCGTATATCGCCGCCTGCTCCTCCTCTATATCCGCAACGCATCCGGCGAGCACGGCGGCCAGTTCTGCGTCCTCGCTCAGCTCCGCCTCGAGCTTTTGAGGCAAAAGTATCGTCCCATCGGGAAACGAGACACAGTCGCGGTCGAAGAGTTTTGCCTTCGCGGCGAAGAAGCGGAACCGGCGTTCATCGGGGTACTTGGCCGCGAAAGCAGCCTCCCAGGACGGAACGACGGACGCGCCGACGCGGGCGATCCGGTTCTCCAGGGCGAGATCGCCGGAAAGCGGGATGGCGAGAGCCAGACGCGAGGCTCTGAACTTGCCGTCTTTCCCGTTGACGGGGAGCTCGAGAGTGAGCGGTTTCCAGTCACGCAGGCGGCGGGCGGCGCGGCTGTCGAGGTACGCGCGCAGCCTGCCCGAGCGAAGAAGCCAGGAACCGTCTGGCTGACGGCCCGCCTCGTACTGGAGCCACTGGCCTACCTGCGGCGAGGGCCCCGCCACGGAAGCCTCGACGATGAGAGCGGGAGTTTTCCCGGCGGCCGACAGGCGCAGGTGCCTACCGTCAACCAGGAGTTCCGTGATGCCGCCTTCTGAGCGCACCGCATCGATGACACCCTGGCCGCCGCAGGATTTTGCGGGCAGGGCTTCGACGCAAAGGGATTCGGTGCGCCAGGCGGAAGAGGTTTTGCTCCAGATCCCGGTTACCTGAAGGCGAGCGCCCGGCGGCAGTGCGGGCTTCCCATCCTCAATGTCCACCCTCGGCGAAAGCGAGCCGCAGGCATAGAGCATCTTCGGCGAGAGCAGCAGGTCTCGCCCGTCCACTGCCAGGGGCACCTTACCCGGCGCGGAGGTGAGATAGCCGGAGAAGACGGGCGCGTCCCCGGCGTGGGCGAGCGACGGGAGCAGGAGAGACCAGGCAAGCAGGGCGGCAAAGCGAAGCATCGGAGCCAGAATACAAGAGAGTTCTCCAGGCACGTGAAGAAAACGGCGCGACGGGTACTTCGGTTCTTCCGCAGGCTTACCGGCGCTTCCCCGGCTGGAGGCTCAGCGCGACCTCGCGGTGGGCGCGCATCACCGTCAGCGGCACGGCCCCGCCC
>CAXTTW010000169.1:5524-5965 GCA_964247255.1 uncultured Acidobacteriaceae bacterium | reverse complement strand
ACCTGCTTTTCTCGCGCGAGCCGCAAAAGCAGGTTCTTCGCTTCGCTCAGAACGACCCCTCCCTGGCAGAAGCGGACTGCCGGGGAACGGATCGAACGCTACATCGCCGGCAGCCCCGCCTTGCTCGGCGCGAGGATATCGTCAAAACGCGCCGGGGTGTTCGCCACCCGCTCCAGGTGCGGGTAGCGCAGGCCGCCGTGGTAATCGATCGCGATGGTCTTGTACTCGTCCCCGCGCAGAAACTGCAACTGGATCGGCGTCTTGGTCTTTTCCGCCGCGACCACTGCCTTCTTCAACACTTCCGGCGTATAGGCGACGCCGTCGACCGAGACCAGTTCCATGTCCGGCGTTACCCCCGCTTTGAATGCCGGGCTGCCCCAGTACACGCTGCCGACGGCATTGCCCGAAGCCGACCCGCCGCGACGGCGAGAACCGATGATT
>CAXTTW010000169.1:1065-5492 GCA_964247255.1 uncultured Acidobacteriaceae bacterium | reverse complement strand
GCGTAGCCCGACTTCGCTTCGAGCTTTTCGAGCCACGGGATGGGCGCGTCCGAGTAAGTCAACTTATACCCGCCGCGCGTGAAGCCGTCCTCCGGCACCTCCGCGTGCAGGTCGTACACGCGGGTCTGAAGGAAAGTTTTCCAGTCATACGGAGCTACCGCGTTCAGGTCGTGCACGACATCGTCCAGCGTGTACGTGTCCGTGATGTACGACCCGTTGTAGACGCCGAAGAAAAGCTTCGCGAAGTCGTCGAGCGACTTAGCACCGTTGGTCAGCTCCCGGATCTTGGTATCCGCATCGAGCCAGATCAGCGCGCCCTCGGTGTAGTAGTCCTCGGGCCGCTGCCAGCTTACCCAACTTACCGGCGAGCGCTGCGAAACGGTCGGCTGGTTGGTGGTGTCGACCAGCGGGCGCCAGGTGCGTCCGGGGCTCGCCTCGAACTCCGCCGCGAACAAGGCAAAGACCGACCGCGCCTCCTCCGGCGTGCGCATCCCGGCGCGGGCGGTCAGGATGTTGCCCCAGTACTGCGTCATTCCCTCGTACACCCACAGCAGGCTGTCGCGCATGGGCACGTTGAAGTTCGGGGTCCAAAGGTCGGCCGGGCGGCGGAACTTGCCGTCCCAGGAGTGGGTGTACTCGTGGCCGAGCAGGTCGCGGCCGCCCACCCCGGACGCCCAATCGGTGAAATAGTCGCCGGGGTGGCCGTCCTCGGAGGATTGGTGGTGCTCCAGGCCAACGCCGCCAACCTTGTCGCTCAGCAGCAGCAGGAAATCATAGTGGTCGTAATGGTGCGACTGGTAAAGCTTATCCGCTTCCACCGTGAGTTTCTTATGCTTGTCCAGCTCGTCGGGCGTAATCTCTAGCTGCTCCGGCTTGTCCGCGAACACGTCAAGATATACCTTGTCGGTCGGCGAGGGCGACAAATCCACGCGCTTGTAGTTGACGCCGCCGTACAGAGGCGAGTCGACCAGGGTATTCAGCGGGGTCGTCTTGAAGGTGACGTTCGCGCCGCTGCTGCTTGCCGTTTCGAGCGCCGTCGCGTACTTCCAGCCTTCCGGCAGCTTCAGCGACACGTCAAACGGAATTTGCCGCGCGAAGTGCCCGGCCGGGTACATCAGCACCTCATTCCAGGCTAGGTCGGCGATCTCGTTCGAGATCTCGATGCGGCCTTCCGTGCGCTTCACAGGCGAAAGGTACTGAAAATCGAGCTCGACCGTCTTCGCGCCGGGCGTGAGCGGGACATGGAAGGCGTAGACCTCGACCGTGTCGCGCACCCACTGCACCCGCTTGCCGTCCACGTTCGTCGTGATGCCGCCGAGCTTCGAGATCGGGCCCGTCGGGGAGTGGGTGCCGGGGATCCACTGCGGGTAGAGCAGGACCAGCTCCTTCGCGCCCTTCTCGACCGGAATCTCCTCGTGAACCTGCGCGATGCGGTCGGCGTTGTTGCTCAGGTCGACCGAGAGCTTGACCGGCCCCGCATAGGGCTTGTCCTCGGGCGCGGCGATGGCGGGCGGGTACGGCGTCGGCTGCGGGAGGGGCTGCTTTTGGGCTGCGGCGGCAAGGGTGCAGAGGAGGGCAAGGAGCAGAAGGCGGGCGCGTGCTGGGGCCATAGGTGAGAGCAGTGTATACGGGGGCGCTGGATTTTCGCTCTCCGGTTCAGCGCGACACCTCCGCCGCGGCGAGCGTGACCTTGGCCTGCAGCGGAAGCGTCTGCGAGGAGGGCCCGGCGGCGAAGGTGTACTCGCCCGGTGCGACCATCATGCGCTTGGCAGCCTCGTCGTACACCGCGAAAAACAGCGGATCCACGTCAAGGGTGACCTCCCTGCTTTCCCCGGGCTGGAGGGTAAGCTTGTCATAGCCGACCAGGCGTTTTGGCGGTTCGTGGGTGGCTGTGGGCAGTCCGGCGTACAACTCCGCCACCTCGGCTCCGGCCACTTTACCGGTGTTCTTGACCGTGAAGGTCGCTTGGGGCGTCGCGCCGGGCGTAACTTTCAGGCCGGAGTAAGTGAAGGTCGTGTACGACAAACCGAAGCCGAAGGGAAACAGCACCGGCTTGCGCCGGGCGTCGTACCACTTATAGCCGACCTCGAGCCCTTCGTCGTACTTGACGGTGTACGTCGAAGCTTTGTTGAACCCCGCATTGACGGCGGCCGTGCCCTGCCCTTTCTCCTCGACAGGCAAGGGCGCGATGGTGGGGTGAGGCAGGTCGGCATCGCTCAGCGGAAAGGTCATGGCGAGCTTGCCGGAAGGGTTTACCGCGCCGGTGAGTACGCGGGCCAGGGCGGTCGCGCCGCGCGCGCCGGGGTACCAGGTTTCCACGATGCCGGCGACCTTGCCCGCCCAGGGCATCAGCGCGGCGGTTCCGGTTTCAAGCACCACGACCGTGCGCGGGTTGGCCGCGGCCACCGCCTCCACCAGCGCGTCCTGGTTGTCGGGCAAAGCCAGGGTCGGCAGGTCGATCGACTCCATGTTCCACTGCTGAACGAAAACGATCGCCACGTCCGCCTGCTTCGCGAACGCGGCGGCCGCGGCCGGGTCGTCGCCGGCGTTGAACTCGATCTTCGCCCCCGGCATGGCGAGCCGGAGCTGCTTGAGCGGGGAGGTCGGGAAGAAAACGTGCGTGTGGTCGGAAAACACGATCGCGCCCTGCCGCGGGTCGGTCGCATTGCCTCCAGGCGGGTCTACCTGCGCGGAACCGCCGCCGGACAGCATGCCGACGTCCGCGTGCGCGCCGATGACCGCGATCGACTTCGCGTTCTTCAGGGGCAGAACACCGCCCTCGTTTCTCAGCAGCACGATCGAGCCTTCCTCGATCCGCTGGGCGATGTCGAGGTTCGCCTCGACATCGATGACGCGCTTTTCTACTGGGTAATCGAAGATGCCGTCGTCGAAGTACGACCGGAGAATGCGGCGCGCGTGGTCGTCGATCTCGGCCATGGGAACCTGGCCGCCGGCGACGGCCTTCGCGAGCGCCGGCCCGTAGAACTCATCCACCGGCTCCTCATGGTCGAGCCCCGCATGCGAGCTCGCGACCGTCGAGTGGGTCGCGCCCCAGTCGGAGATGACGAAGCCTGGATACTTCCAGGCTTCCTTGAGCGTTTCGCGGAGCAGGTAGTCGTTTTCGCAGTCGTACACGCCGTTGACGCGGTTGTAGCCGCACATCACAGCCCCGGGCTGGGCGTCGCGGATGCCAATCTGGAAGGCGAGCAGGTCGGACTCGCGCAGGGCGCGCTTTGAAATCTCGGCGGAAACGACGCTGCGGCCGGTTTCCTGGTCGTTGACCGCGTAATGCTTGATGTCGGTTACGACGTGCTCCTGCCTTTCGGCCGTCATCAGCCGCCCGACCAGCGTCCCGGCGAGCACCGGGTCCTCGCCCAGATACTCAAAGGTGCGCCCGTTGCGCGGCTCGCGGGTCAGGTTCACACCGCCGCCGAGCGACATATTGAAGCCCTGGGCGCGCAGTTCGCGGGCGATCAGGCCGCCGTAGGCGTAGGCGGCTTCGCGGTCCCAGGAGCTGGCGGCTCCAAGGTTGGAGGGCAGCGCGGTCGAGTAGCGTCCGTTGGACCCGGAGGCGCGGACCCCGTACGCGGCGTCGGAGATGTCGAGCGCGGGAATACCAAGGCGCAGAATGGGGTTGATATAGCCAGCGCCGCCATTGGAGTCGCGGGTCAGGGGCATGGTCCACTGCGGCTCGCGCGCCATGCCGTTGCGGTGCAGCAGCGACAGCTTCTCCTCAAGCGTCATCTCCTTGAGCACGAGGGCGGCGCGCTGGTCGGGGGAGAGGACTTTGTCGAGCCAAGGCTTTGCTTGTTGGGCGTGCAGGGCGGGAAAGAGGAGCGAGAGGCCAAGCAGAAAAGCGATGCGGCGCATGCGGGGTGTGCCTTTGCGAAAGAGGGTCCAGGGGTGCACCTTGAGTGTAAGCGGGGAGGGGGGCGTGCGCCAGCGTATGCGGAATGGCAAAAGGGCGAGCGGGCCAGCCCGCGGGAATGGTGTCCCAAAACGGGAACGCCCGCGCGAAAGATCACGGAAGAACTTGCCTTCCAGCCTTCTCTCCGGGCATTCTGGTGGTGCGGATCGAGTCTCCCGGCGGCTTGCACACCGCCGGGAGGGTTCGACGCTACTTCCGCAGCGTAGACCAAAGTAAGAGAACCACTGCCAGCACCAACTTCCAATCAAGGACGATAAGCGGTCTCATAAGCCCGAAAACTCTGTGGAGTCCCGGATGAGACCCGCCGCAAAGCGGGGCTCACGAGGTCTATCGAATCCGCAAAACTCTTTATGAGACTGCTTCGATGGTGAGGGACAGCTGGAACCAGGATGTTTCGACATCACGGTTCAGATCCAAGTACCGGGACCTCCTTTCCTCGGGCGGCTCTGGGGTGGGTGTAAGCGGCCCGCGGGCGCCCGAGCCGGTTAACCACCGTGCA
>CAXTTW010000169.1:0-1055 GCA_964247255.1 uncultured Acidobacteriaceae bacterium | reverse complement strand
CTGCCCGGCGGCATGGAAGACCGAGGCAGGGTGTGTCCGGGGGGGGGGGGGGGTGGTTTGATACCCCCCCGGTGGCCCCCCGATCCGGTTCACCACCTTGCATGCAAAAGGAAAGAAGGCTCGCTCAGTGTAGGGCAGGGTTGATCGCACCTCGCCGACTTTTGTCCAGGTGCACGGTACTGAAGTTTGCCGCCCGGAAAACGCTTAGCTGAACCCTTTCGGCCGCTCGGCCGCGACCCCCAGCGCTGCCTCGAACGCCATCCCCGCATTCACCAAAGCGCCCTCGTCGAACAGCCGTCCTATCAGCGTGACCCCGTGCGGCACCCGCCGGGCGGGCGCGAACTTCGCGAGCGGCCGCGCCGGGTCCGGGGCCCAGTCGCTGCGCGCTTCCGCGATCTCCACGAAGCCCGCCCGCAAGGTCAGCGAAGGGTGGCCGGTAAAGTTGGTGATCACCAGCATCTCGTCCCGCAAGGACGGCACCAGCAGCAGGTCGACCTCCGCGAAGATGCGGGCCATCTCCACCGCGACCCGCCGGCGCATGCGGTCGGCCTGCACGTAGTCCACCGCCGAAAGGAACCGCGCCTGGCGAAACGAGTTGGGCCAGGCATCCGGGACCTGCATCTTGAGTCTGTCGATTCCCCCGGACAAGGTCAGCTCCTCGAACGAGGCGGCCGCTTCCGCGAACAGGATGAGCTGCAGCGAGTCGTAGGGCCAATCGGGGAGCGTGACGGGCACGGGCGTCATCCCGAGTTTCGGCAGCATCGCGAAAGCGGCGCGGTCCACCTCGGTCGCGGGAGCCTGCTCGAGCCACCGGGGGAAGTAGCCGACTTTCAGGCCCTTCACCGGCCGCGATGGGTCGAAGTCGAGCGTGGAGGGCACGCTTGAAACGTCGCCTGCGTCCGGACCGTTGATCGCCTCCAGCACGAGCATCGCGTCCTCGACGCCCCGCGTCATGGGGCCGAGTTTGTCGAGCGACCAGCACAAGGTCATCGCGCCGGTGCGCGCGACGCGGCCGAAGGTGGGCCGCAGGCCGGTGACTCCGCAGCGCATGGATG
>CAXTTW010000168.1:0-5980 GCA_964247255.1 uncultured Acidobacteriaceae bacterium | reverse complement strand
GCTTCGCTCAGGATGACCCATCTTCCTGTTGCCCTTGACTTCTCACACACCCTCTCAGGATGACCCCTTTTTACGTCATCCCGCCAAATACTTCTTTCCCAACCTTTCTCTTCACCCTCCACCTTCCACCCTGCTTTCAATGCGCCCCCGCCGGGGCCTTCTTCGTCACCTTCCGGAACAGCCACACCGCCGCCACGCTGACGAAGCAGACCAGCGCCGACCACCGGAACACGTCCACGAAGGCCCACAGCAGCGCCTGCCCGCCCAGCTGGCCGTACAGCGTGCCCGCGGCGGCCCCGGCCGCGTTCGCCGGGTGCGTCTGATGAGACAAAAAGCCCTGCACCGCCCCGAGCCGCTGCTGGAACTGCGCGCCCGACTGGGGCACGAGGTTGAGGATCTGGTTCTGGTGGAAGTCGGACCGGCGCACGAGAAGGGTTTGCGCCGCCGAGATGCCGACCGACCCGCCGACATTCCTGAGCAGGTTGAAGATGCCGCTGGCGTTGCCGATCTCGCTGCGGGGCAGCGTGCCGTAGGCTGCCGTGGTGATGGGGACGAAGATGAACGACAGCGCGAAGCCGGTGACCATGAGCGGCGCGGTGTACGTCCAGGGGCCGATCCCGAGGGTGACCGTGCCGAAGTTGAGCGTGGTGAGCCCGTACAGGAGGAAGCCGAAGGTGAGCAGGTAGCGCGCGTCGAGCCTGCCGCCCAGGAAGCCGATGGCGGGAATGCCGAGGATGGTGCCGAGCCCGCGCGGTGCCACCGCGACCCCGGCCGCGAAGGCGGTGTAGCCCAGCAGCTCCTGGTAGAACAACGGCAGCACGGTCACGAGCGAGTACAGCGAGATCCCGAATAGAAAGATGAGGATGCAGCCGACCGCGAAGTTGCGGTCGCGGAAGACGCGCAGGTTGACCAGGGGGTGCTTCGCCCGCAGGCAATGGTAGAGAAAGGCCGCGAAGCCGGAGATGCACAGGAACAAGGCCCAGCGCAGCCAAGTTGCGCCCATCCAGTCATCCTCCTGCCCGCGGTCGAGCAGCACCTGGAGCGAGCCGGTCCACACCGCCAGCAGCCCGAAGCCAATGTTGTCGAACGGGCCCGGCTTCGCGTCGCGGATGTAGGCCGGGTCGTGCACGAAGCGGTTGATCATGAAAAACGCAAGGATGCCGATGGGAATGTTGATGTAGAACGCATCGCGCCAGGAGTAGGAGTCGGTGAGCCAGCCGCCCAGGGTGGGGCCGATGACCGGCGCGACCACCACGCCGAAGACATAGAAGGCCTGGGCTTGGCTGCGCTTCGCCACAGGGAAGCTTTCAAGCAGGATGGCCTGCGCGAGCGGCTGGAGCGCGCCGCCGCCGGCGCCCTGCAGGATCCGGGCCAGCAGCAGGGCGAGCAGGGAGGGAGCAGCCCCGCATAAGAAGGACGAAAACGTGAAGATCACCACGCAGATGAGCAGGAAGCGCTTGCGCCCGAACCGGAGGGAGAACCAATTGCTGGTGGGCAGGATCACCGCATTCGCAACCAGGTAGCTGGTCAGAACCCACGTCGCCTCGTCGTTGGACGCTGACAGGGAGCCCGCGATATACGGGA
Organism: uncultured Acidobacteriaceae bacterium; assembly: GCA_964247255.1. Lineage (GTDB taxonomy): Bacteria > Acidobacteriota > Terriglobia > Terriglobales > Acidobacteriaceae > EB88. Next base: position 4,396 of record CAXTTW010000168.1, on the reverse strand, counting down.
GGGCCACGGAAGCAATCGCCGTATCCAGCACTTCCATGAACGTGGCGAGCATGACGGAGGAGGCAATCAGCCATGGGTTGACGCCTTGGGTGATTTCGTCTTCAGTCGCCATGCATACTCACTTCGATAATCATAAAACTATTGTATCGTGCGCCCGCCACTGACGATTCCTTTCCCGCGAGCTCAAGATTCTGCATCTTTCAACTAGTGCGTTCATCACATACTTTGACAGCAAGCCACTCACATGTGATTCTGTGATTGGCGGTCAACACTTCAGCGCGAGGAAACAGCACTCATGGCAAAGATTATCGGCATCGATCTCGGCACCACCAACTCCGTCGTGGCGGTAATGGAGGGCGGCGAGCCCAAGGTCATCGCGAACGAAGAAGGCGGCCGCACGACCCCCTCCGTCGTCGGTTTTACCAAGAGCGGCGAACGCTTGGTCGGCCAGGTCGCCAAGCGGCAGGCCATCACCAACCCTGAAAATACCGTGTACTCGATCAAGCGCTTCATGGGCCGCCGCGCCAATGAGGTGAACGACGAGATGAAGATGGTCCCTTATAAGGTCAAGCAGCAGGGCGACCACCTCACCGTCGAGGCGCAGGGTAAGGACTATACCCCGCCCGAGGTTTCGGCGATGATCCTCCAGAAGCTCAAGAAGGCGGCCGAGGATTACCTGGGCGGGTCCGTGACCGAGGCCGTCATCACCGTGCCCGCGTACTTCAACGACGCGCAGCGCCAGGCCACCAAGGATGCCGGGCGCATCGCCGGGCTGGACGTCAAGCGTATCGTGAACGAGCCGACAGCGGCTGCCCTGGCTTACGGCCTTGACAAAAAGAAGGACGAGACGATCGCGGTCTACGACTTCGGCGGCGGGACTTTCGATGTATCCATACTTGAGGTCGGCGACGGCGTCATCGAGGTCAAGGCGACCAACGGCGACACACACCTGGGCGGCGACAACATCGACCAGAAGATCGTCGACTGGCTGATCGACGAGTTCAAGAAGAAGGAAGGGCTGGACCTGCGCGCCAAGGGCAACGAGATGGCTCTGCAGCGGCTGAAGGACGCCGCCGAGCGCGCCAAGATCGAGCTCTCGACCGCGATGGAAACCGAGATCAACCTGCCGTTCGTGACCGCGGACGCCTCCGGACCCAAGCACTTGGTCGAGAAGCTGTCTCGGGCGAAGCTCGAACAGCTGGTCGACGACATCCTGCAGCGCTCGCTCGAGCCCTGCAAGAAGGCGATGCAGGACGCGGGCGTGACCGCGGCACAGATCGACGAGGTCGTGCTGGTCGGCGGGCAGACCCGCATGCCCAAGATCCAGGAGCTGGTCAAGGGCTTGTTCGGCAAGGAGCCCCACAAGGGCGTCAACCCGGACGAGGTCGTGGCGATCGGCGCGGCGGTGCAGGCGGGCGTGCTCGCCGGGGACGTGAAGGACCTGCTGCTGCTCGACGTGACCCCTCTGACGCTGGCGATCGAGACCATGGGCTCGGTGGCAACCCCGATGATCCCGCGCAACACTACGATCCCGACCAAGAAGACCGAGACCTTCTCGACGGCCTCGGACTCGCAGACCGAGGTTGAGGTACACGTGCTCCAGGGCGAGCGGCCCATGGCGTCGCAGAACCGGACGCTGGGCAAGTTCAAGCTGTCGGGTATCCCGCCGGCACCGCGCGGCGTGCCACAGATCGAGGTTACCTTCGACATCGACGCGAACGGCATCCTGAACGTGACCGCGAAGGACAACGCCACGGGCAAGGACCAGAAGATCACCATCACTTCGAGCTCCGGTTTGAGCAAGGAAGAGGTGGACCGGATGGCCAAGGAAGCCGAGGCGCACGCGTCCGAGGACCGGGAAGCCCGCGAGCAGATCGAAGCCCGCAACGGCCTCGACTCGATGGTCTACAACATCGAGAAGATGCTCAAGGACTCCGCGGACAAGGTGCCCGCTGCCGAGAAGACCGAGGTGGAAACGGCTCTGGACTCGGCCAAGGCCGTCCTGGCCGGGCAGCCCAGCGCGTCGGAGCTCAAGGCGGAGCACGAGAAGCTCACGACCGCCTCGCACAAGCTGGCTGAGGCCATGTACAAGGCGGCTCCGGCGGGTGGCGTTCCCACCGACGGCGCGGCTGCGGCAGCCGGCGGGCCGGACGCGAACGGCCACGCCAAACAGGATGAGGGCGTGATCGACGCCGAGTACGTCGACGTCGAGCCCAAGTCTTAACCAGACGGGCGGGGACGCCCTTCGGCGTAAGAGCAAGGAGGGAGCACGATGCGCTCCCTCCTTGTGTGCGATGGATCTGCTTCAGTGTGAAGGATCCGCTTTTTTCATGCGGAGAGAAACAAAGGGGCGACTTTTTAGGTTGAGTCGAATCTTATCAGGTATGCATATCCAAGGAGCATCAAGCCGGGAAGGTGACGGGAGAATGAACAGCACGGTTTGGCAGGCAGAGCAGTTGCGCGCGGGTCAGGTGTACAGCATCATGCTGTTCCCTTCGGAGGTGGAAGCCAAGCAGTTCGTGCGGCAGATGCAGCAGCAGCAGCCGGATATTTTCTGGCGTCTCCGCGCGGTCGCCGCGAACGCGATCTGGAATTAGTCCGGTTCCGCCGCTAACTTTGCTGGGAGGGAGCGCTGGGCTCTCTCCTTTGTTTTGGAATTATTGAGGACCATGCCTGAAGGCCACGAAATCCATCGCTTCGCACTACGCCAGGCGGCCGCTTTCGCGGGCAAAAAGGTTCGGGTCGATTCGCCGAACGGCGGCTTCCCGGATGCGGAGCTGCTCGACGGGCGCAAACTCAAGGACATTCGGGCGCTCGGCAAGCACCTGGGCTACGTCTTCGGTCGCGATCTGACGCTTCATGTCCACCTGGGCCAGTACGGAGATTTTTGGGAAGGCACACAGCCGATGCCGGCGGTAAAAGGCGCGCTGCGGTTCCGTATGTGGACCCGCAGGGATTGGCTGGAGCTGCGCGGGCCGACCGACTGCCGCATCTTCTCGGATGAAGATTGGGCGGCTCTCACGGCGCGCATCGGCCCGGACCCGCTGGTCGAGGGAGCCGACCCCGCCCCGGCATTCGCGCTCATGCAAAAGCGAAAAACGCCGATAGGGGTGTTATTGATGGACCAGTCGGTGGTGAGCGGGATCGGCAATATCTACCGGGCGGAGTTTCTCTTCCGGGCTCGTATCTGCCCGGACCGGCCCGGCAACGCCGTGTCCACGCCGGAGCTCGAGGCGCTGTGGGTGGACGCGATACTCTTGATGCGCGACGGCATGGAGGACCGCCGCATGGTTTGCACGCGCCCCGAGGACCGTCCGCACCCGGAGGGCAGGGCGCTCAAGGAAGAGGTGCACTACGTGTACCGCCGGCAAGGGAAGCCCTGCCGGATTTGCGCGACAGAGATCCGCATGAAGCCCATGGCCGGACGCACCGTGTACTGGTGCCCGCAGTGCCAAAAGGATTAGACGATGCCCACAGCACCCCAACAAAAGGACTACTACGGCACACTCGGCATCAAGAAAACCGCGACGCCGGACGAGATCCGCAAGGCGTTCCGCAAGCTCGCGCGCAAGTACCACCCGGATGTGAACCCGAACGACAAAAAAGCCGAGGAGAAGTTCAAGGAGATCTCCGAGGCCAACGACATCCTGAGCGACGAAAAGAAGCGCAAGGTGTTCGACCAGCTCGGCTTCTACTCTGATGGGATCGATCCGGCGCAGGCCGAGGCGGCGGCGCGCGGCGGCTACGGACCGGGCCGAGTCGGCGCATCGCAGAGTGGAGTCCCGTTCGACTTCTCGGGCTTCGATTTCTCGAATTTCGAGGGCGGGCCAGGCGCACGGCGGCAGACCCAGGCCGTGAACAACGCGGGCGGCGGCGGGGGCGGCTGGCGCGACATCTTCTCCGGCATGTTTTCAGGCTCCGCGCGGCAGTCCGCGCCCGAGCCCGGCACCGACCTCGAATATCAGGTGCCGGTCGAGTTCTGGACTGCCATTCGCGGCGGCCAGATGCGCCGGGAGGTCAACCGGCTCGATACCTGCCCCACCTGCAAAGGCCGGGCGCACTCTGGCGGCGCGCACACCTGCCCGGAGTGCGCCGGCTCCGGCCAGGTAACGCAGATGCACGGGCAGATGAAGTTCAGCGTGCAGTGCCGGACCTGCGGCGGGTCGGGCAAGGTCGAAAACAACTGCGCCACCTGCGCGGGCGAGGGCTGGGTGCGCCGGGCGGAGCAGGTAGAGTTCCGCATCAAGCCGGGCACGCGCGACGGCCAGCGCATCCGGATCGCGGGGCGCGGCAATGCCGGGACCGAGGGCGCGCCGGCGGGCGATCTTTACCTCGGCATGAAGGTCGGGGCGAACCCCGGCTGTACCCGGGTGGGCGACGAGATCACGCTGCGCAT
>CAXTTW010000167.1:0-5984 GCA_964247255.1 uncultured Acidobacteriaceae bacterium | reverse complement strand
AGCAGCATCGCCTCGTCGACCAGGAACCATGCCGACCCGTCGCCGATGCGGTACAAGCCGCCGCCGAGCGCCGGGAAGTCCATGCCGATGCGGGAGCCGAGGCGGCAGAAGAAGAGGCCGCCGGGCGCGAGCACCCGCCAAAGCTCTGCGAGCATGGCGCGGAAGTGCCGGGCGTCGTGGGCGAAGTGCAGCACGGAGTTCGCCAGGACCACCTCGGCGAAGCCGTCGGGGAACGGCATTCGCTCGATCAGCCCGGCCTGGAAGTTGTTGTCCGGCAGCCCGGTCGCCAGCGAGGCCGAAAGCCGGCGCACGTGCTCGACCGCCTCGGGGTCGGCGTCGAGCGCGAGGACCTCGCAGCCCGCGCGCAGCAGATAGACGAGGTTTCGCCCGTATCCGCAGCCCGCGTCGAGCACGCGCATGCCGGGCAGGATGTTGCCGCGCAGGATCTGGTCGAAAACGTAAATGTCGATGGCGCCGAACTGCTCTTCGAGGGTGAGGGGCATGGGTGACTTCGGTTTGAGATGCGTGAGCAGGACGGGCCTACAATAAAGCTATGCGACAGAATGGCAGTTTCTTGGGCTCTCAGGGGAACGGGTACGGGGTTCTGAACGGCGGTCAGCTGATCGGGCAGACGGAGACGAGCTCCCGTCTGCTGAGCAAGGTCCTGGGCATCGTCAGCGTGGCGTTCGCGCTCACGGCGGCCGGCAGTTATGTCTCGCTGTCTATCCCGCCGGGCATCGCGTTTCTGGTCATGCTGCTTAACTTCGGTACGCTGTTCGCGATTCAGGCAGTGCGCGCCAACCCGGCGCGGCAGGTCACGCTCATGTACGCGTTCGCCTTCTTCGAGGGCGTGGGCCTGGGACCGACGATCCAGCACTACCTGCGGCACGGCGGCTCGCAGCTGATCGAGACAGCGGCGCTGACCACGGCGGTCGGCCTGGCGATGCTGGGCACCGTCGCCTACGCGGTCTCGGTCGACTACCGCAAGGTGCAGTCGATCGGCTTCTTCCTGCTTATCGGCGTGATCGTGATGTCGATCGCGACCATGTTCTTCCACTTCGTGCAGCCCACCACGGTGAGCTGGCTGATCCTGGGCGTCTTCGCGATCCTCACGGTCGGCGACTTCGCGCGTGTGCGGGCCGGCGGCGGCGGAGCCACGGCGGTGGAGCTGTCGCTGTCGATCTTCCTCGACGGGCTGAACATCTTCCTGGCGGCGCTGCGGATCTTCGGCGTGCGGACGGGCGACTAAGCGCGAGCGTGAGGCGAGGGCCCGAGTGCGTACGGGTCATCCTGAGAGGGTGTGTGAGAACTTCCTCACACAGAAGCCTGCCCTGAAAGAGGGGTCATCCTGAGGAGCGCAAGCGACGAAGGATCTGCTTTTCGGCGCGCAGGGAAAGCAAAAGCAGATCCTTCGCTTCGCTCAGGATGACCCCAAAGTGACTTTTCACATACCCTCTGAGGAGCGCAGCGACGAAGGACCTGCTCTTGCTGCCCTAGGGTAGAAAGCAGGTTCTTCGCTGCGCTCAGGATGACCCCTGTTTGGCGCGTCGGTGTCAGGCAAGGATGGCTTCCATGGCGGTCGCCGCGCCTCTTTCTTGGATCGTAAGCAGTGCCTGCCCGACCCCCTCGGTGAAAGCCGGGATGGCGGGCAGAGCCTCGCCGAAAAGAAAACGCTGGGCCAGGATCGCCTCCGGGCCGGCAGCGGCCAGCGGATGCAGATCCGCTTTGCGGGCGTCCAAAATCTCCAGCGGCTTCCCGGATTCATCGATACCGCGGGCCAGGTAGTGGATCCAGCTCGCCAGGACGAAGCAGGCGAGCTTCGCGGGCCGGCCTTGCGCCAGCAGCTCGGCGATGGAGGGCAGCAACCATTTGGGGATTTTCGCGGAGCCTTCGGACGCGATGCGCGTGACCTGGTCGTTGATGGTGGGGTTCGAGAACCGCTCGACCAGCGTGCGTTTGTAGGAGGCTACGTCCACGCCCGCGATGCGCGGCACCACCGGCGTGACCTCCTCCATGAAGTGCTCCGTGAAGCGCAGCAAAAGCGGGTCGGCCATCAGCTCGTGCACGTAGGTGAAGCCTCGCTGCGCGCCCAGGTAAGCCATGGCGAGGTGTGAGCCGTTGAGCAGGCGCATTTTCATGATCTCGTACGGCGCGACATCGCCGGTGAACTCCGCGCCGACCCGCTCCCATTGAGGGCGGCCCGCGCAAAAGCTGTCCTCGATGACCCACTGCTTGAACGGCTCGGTGACCACGGGCCAACGGTCGCGGTAGCCGTGGATGCGGCCGAGCTGGTCGATGTCGGCCTCGGCGGTCGCGGGGGTGATGCGGTCGACCATGCTGTTGGGAAAGGCGACGTGGTCCCGGATCCAGCGGGCGAGCTCGGGCGAGCGCAGCTCGGCGTAGCCGGTAAGCACGCGCTCGGTCACATGACCGTTGCCCTGGAGGTTGTCGCAGGACATGACGGTGAACGGCGCGAGGCCGCGCGTGCGGCGGCGGTCGAGCGCTTCGGCGAGCAGCCCGATGGAGGTCTGCGGGGCTGCCGGGCTCGCGAGGTCCGCGGCGATTTGCGCGTCGCCGGACAGGAAGGCCCCCGTAGCCTCGTCGATGAAGTAGCCGCCCTCGGTGATGGTGAGCGAGACGATGCGGGTGTCGGGCGCGGCCAGCTTTTCGAGCGCGGCCTCGGTGGCGCCCGGCGCGAGCAGAAAGCGTGTCAGCGAGCCGATCACCCGTGCATCGTAGCCTCCCTCGCTGCGCTCGACCAGCGTGTACAGCCCGTCCTGGGCTCCGAGCGCGTCGCGCATCCGCGCGTCCGCCGGCAGCACGCCTAGCCCGCACTCGGCCCAGCGCTCGGTGTCCGGAAGCGCGAGCAGGTCGTCGAGGTACAAGGCCTGGTGCGCGCGGTGGAAGCCGCCGACACCGATGTGCACGGTGTGCTCGCGGAGGCTGCGGCGGTCGTAGCCGGGCTTGCGGACCGCCGCGGGCAGGCCGGCAAGCGTTTGGGCGTTCAGGTCAGGCATGTGTGTCTCGCTTCTCATATTCACGAACGGCCAAGCCGTCAGCGTTGAAATGGTGCAGGTGGCGCGGGTCGAAGACGGCGTGGACCCGGTCGCCGGGCCGCGCCTCCGTGTCGGCCCCGGTTTTTACGGTCAGCGGCTCGCCGGTCTCGGTGGTCAGGTAAAGGAAGCTCTCGCTGCCCAGGTGCTCGACGACCTCGACCTTGGCCGCGACCCCGCCCGAAGCGGCGAGGGTGATGTGTTCGGGCCGAATGCCCAAGGTCCGGTCCTCGCCCTGCTTCAGGAAGTTCATCCGCGGGGAGCCAAGGAAGCCGGCGACGAACTGGTTTGCGGGTCGTCTGTAGAGCTCCATCGGCGAGCCCACCTGCTCCACCCGGCCCGCGCGCAGCACCACGATGCGGTCGGCCATGGTCATGGCCTCTACCTGGTCGTGCGTCACATAAACCATGGTGGCCCGCAGGTCGTGGTGCAGCTTTGAAAGCTCCAAACGCATGCGAACCCGGAGCGCCGCGTCGAGGTTCGACAGCGGCTCGTCGAAGAGAAAGACCTTGGGGCTGCGCACGATGGCCCGGCCGATGGCGACGCGTTGCCGTTGCCCGCCGGAGAGGTCCTTGGGGCGGCGTTCGAGCAGGTCGTCGAGCGTCAGGATGCGGGCGACCTCGGCCACCTTGCGGTCGCGCTCGGCCTTGGGCACGCCGGCCAGCTTCAGCGCGAAGCTCATGTTTTCAGCCACCGTCATGTGCGGGTACAGTGCGTAGCTCTGGAAGACAAGCGCAAGGTCGCGTTTGGCCGGGGGCACGTTGTTGATGCGGCGGCCGTCGAGCAGCAGCTCGCCGGAGGTGATCTCCTCGAGCCCCGCGATGAGCCGCAGCAGCGTGGATTTGCCGCATCCCGAGGGGCCCACGAACACGGTCAACTCGCGGTCATGGAGCGTCAGGTCGACGCCCTTGATGATTTCGGTCCCGTTAAAGCTTTTTGTGATACCGCGCAGCTCGATGGTCGCCATGGATTATTTGACCGCTCCAAAGGTAAGCCCGCGCACCAGCTGCCGCTGGCTGAGCCAACCCAGCGCGAGGATGGGTGCGATGGCCATGGTGGAGGCTGCCGACAGCTTCGCGTAGAACAGCCCTTCCGGCGACGAAAAGCCGGCGATGAACGCGGTCAGCGGCGCGGCCTTGGACGCGGTCAGGGTCAGCGACCAGAACGCCTCGTTCCAGGTGAGGATTACCGCGAGGAGGCTGGTCGAAACCACGCCGGGCAGCGCGAGCGGCAGCAGGAGGTTCCACACCTCGCGCGCCGGCCCTGCGCCGTCCATGCGCGCGGCCTCGAGCACCTCGCGCGGCACCTCCCGAAAGAAGGTGTACAGCATCCAGACCACGATGGGCAGGTTTGCCAGCGCGTCGACGAGCAGAAGGCCCGTGCGCGTGTCGAGCAGGCCGGCCTCGCGGAAGAGCAGGTACACCGGGACGAGCACGCCCGCGCCGGGGAGCATTTTGGTCGAGAGCATCCAGAGCAGCACGTCACGGGTGCGCCGGGCCGGGTAGAACGCCATCGCATAGGCGCAGGGCACGGCCAGCGCGAGCGCCAGCAGCGTCGACCCGAAGGCGACGGCGATGCTGTTCCACGCGAAAAGCAGGTAGTTGGCGCGCGCGGTCACGGCGGCGTAGTTGGCGAGCGTGGGGGGGAAGAGGAGGTGCGGGACGCGGGCGACCGCTTCAGGCTCCGTCTTGAAGCCGGTAAGGACAAGCCAGAAGACGGGAAAGAAGAGCAGCAGCGCGACCGCCCAGCCGGCGAGGGTCGTCGCGAAGCGCCTCATGCGTCCAGCCCCCTGGCTGTCGAGCGCATGAGCACCCAGGCCAGCGCGTTCGCGACCACGATGGCAAGCAGCCCGGCCACGGCCGCGCCTCCGATGTCGTACTCGAGCAGCGCGTAGCGGTAGATCAGGAAAGCCAGGTTGGTGGAGCTGAAGCCCGGCCCGCCGGAGGTGGTGACGTAGATTTCGGCGAAGATGCCGAGCAGAAAAATGCTCTCGATCATGACGGTGGCGGCGATCGCCGGGCTCAGGTGCGGGCGAATGATGTAGCGAAACATCGCGAAGGGGCCCGCGCCGTCCATGCGCGCGGCCTCCTGCCGCTCGCCGTCGAGCGACTGCACGGCCGTGAGCAGGGTGAGCATGGCGAAGGGCAGCCACTGCCAGGACAGGATCACAATGAGCGAAAACAAGGGCGCGACGGCGAACCAGTCGACCGGCTTGAGGCCTAAAGCACGGAAGAGCGACGCCAGCAGGCCGTAGTCCGGGTGCAGCATCATGTTCTTCCAGACCAGCGCGGAGACAGTGGGCATGACGAAGAACGGCGCCAGCGCGAGCACCCGCGCGATGCCGCGGCCGGCAAACTCGCGGTTGAACAACAGGGCCAGCCCGGTGCCCAGGCCGATGGTGGCGGCCAAGACCGAGGCGACCAGCAGCAGAGTGTTCGCGATGGCGTGGAGCAGGCTGGGGTCGCCCAGCAGGTAGCGGTAGTTGCCCAGGCCGTCAAAGCCCGTGCGGTCCGGCTGCAGCAGGTTGTAGCGCCGGAAGGAGAACCACACCGTCATCGCCAGCGGCACGAACGACCATAGCGCGAGCGCGGCGACGGCGGGAGTTTTGAGCCAGGATTGGCGGGTCATCGCTGAGCCTCGCCATCGTGAGGCGAAATACGGCCGACTTCTCCGTTGCGGGACACAATCCGCTCCGTGACCGCCTGTGCCTGCCGGAGCGCCTCGTCGACTGAAAGATCGCCCACCAGGGCAGCCGCGATAAGCTGCCCCACCTGGTTGCCGATGGCCGGGAAGGACGGAATCGTGACCAGCTGGACGCCGGTGTAAGGAACCGGCTTGAGCGTGGGATGGAGCGGATCGGCCTGCGCGATGGCCCGGGCGGTCAGGTCCGCGAAGGGCGCGGCGGCGCGGTAGCGCGGGTCGGCGTAGGTG
>CAXTTW010000166.1:0-6014 GCA_964247255.1 uncultured Acidobacteriaceae bacterium | reverse complement strand
CGGCGGGCGGCTCTCGCTCGAGCGGCTGGACGGCGGCGCGGGCCGCCGCGCGGAAGCGGTCGACTTCACCCCGGAAGGGCTCGGAACGGCCCTGCGCGACGGCGACATCGTGCGCGTAAACCCGTCCGTGCCGCTGTACGCCAAGACCGTGACCCTGCGCGGGAACACCGCCAACCCCGGCCGCTACGGATTCCACCCGGGCATGCGCCTCAGCGAGCTTTTCCCCGAGCGGGCCGCGCTGCTCACCCGCAATTACTGGTGGCAGCGAACCCGCGTGGGCCTGCCCGAGCCTGAGTTCGAGCGGGAGCCGGGCGTAGAGCGCCTTCGCCAGCCGAACGACCCGCAAGCCCTGCCGATTACCCCGGAAGAGCAGGAGCGCGTCCGCCAGAACCGCCAGCAGTACTTGCAGCAGCAACAGTATGCGCAGGGGCAAAGGGCGCAGCAGCAGGCGCAGCAGCAAACGGGCCAGAACGGAAGCATGGCCCCACAGGGCGGCGGCGATCCGTCTCTGGCCGGGATAGGGGCCGGGTTGGGGGCCGGCGCCGACGCCTATGGAAACAGTCTCGCCGGCTCGACGGGCACGCAGGCGCTGACCGACCAGTACGGCCAACCGCGCCTGGGGCCCTACGGTCAGCAGCAAAACCAGTCCGCGGCTTCCGCGCGGCGCGACGTGGTGACCGAAAACACCGCGAACGCGCAGGGCTTCACGGACGTGACCCTCGCCGCGCCGGAGATCGACTGGCGCTATGCCGTTATCGAGCGGCTCAACCCGGACACGCTGCAAACGTCGCTGCTGCCCTTCGACCTGGGCAAGCTGGTGATGGACCACGACACGGCCGAAGACCTGGAACTGCAGCCGGGCGACGTGGTCACGGTGTTTTCGCAGGCCGACATCCACGTGCCGGTCGCGCAGCAGACGCGGCTGATCCGGCTTGAAGGCGAGTTCGTCCACTCCGGCATCTACAGCGCCAAGCCGGGCGAAACCCTCCAGCAGCTGGTCGAGCGGGCCGGCGGGTTCTCCCCGGGCGCTTACCTGTTCGGTTCCGAGTTCACCCGCGCCTCGGTCCGCGCGGTGCAGCAGCGGCGGCTCGACGAGTACATCCAGGACCTGCAGTTGCAGATCGAGCGGGGGGTGCTCGCGACGACCTCCGCGACGGGCAGTTCGGCCGCCGACCTGGCCAGCGCGAACATCGCAGGCACGGAGGCTCGGGAGCTGGTGGCGCGGCTGCGGCAGATTCGCGCGACCGGACGCATCGTGCTCAATCTGCGGGCATTCGACCAGGGCGCGCAAAGCCTGCCGCCGCTGGACCTCGAGGACGGCGACACTTACTACGTGCCGTCGGTGCCCTCGAGCGTGAGCGTGATTGGCGCGGTGTACAACCAAAACTCGTTCCTCTACGGCAAGGGCGGCAAGGTGAGCGACTATGTGCACCTGGCGGGCGGCGCGAACCGCAACGCCGACCGGGCACACCCGTTTGTGATCCGGGCCGACGGCTCGGTCATCAGCCAGGATCAGGTCGGCGCCAAGAAGTTCACCCGGATCGTGATCCAGCCGGGCGACACCATCGTGGTATCGGAGAAAACCTTCGGCCCGTCCAAGCTGCGCAACGCCCTGAACTTCACCCAGCTGTTCTCCTCGCTCGCGGTTGGCGGGGCCGTGCTGGGAACGGTACTCTAAGAAGAGCAATGGCAGCGACAGCCGAACCCGAACTCCTACCCGAGCGATCCCAACGCGCGAGCTACATGGCCCCGCCTCCGCCTGCCCCCGAATCGGGCGTCATCGAGATTTCGCTGCTCGACATTCTTCTGGTGCTGGCCCGGCGACGGCGGTTCATTGCCCTGACTACTCTGGCCTTCACCCTGGTCGTAACTATTTATGTATTTCTGCAAACGCCCGTTTTCACCGCGAAAACAGTAATCCTGCCCCCGCAGCAGAGCGGCGCGGGCGCGGGGATCGCGGCGGAGCTCAGCAGCCTGAGCGCGCTGGGCGGCCTCGCCGGTGGCGGGCTTGGGATCAAAAATCCTACCGACCAGTACGTTGCGTTGTTCAAAAGCGAAGCCGTGGAAGACGCGATGATCCGCCGCTTCGATCTCCAGCGGCAATATGGGCAAAAGCTGCTGTCGCATGCGCGCACGGCCTTCGAGGCGAACGCCAGGGTTGTCGCCGACACCAAAAGCGGCCTCATCACCGTTTCCTACACCGATCCCGACCCCAAGCGCGCCGCCCTGATCGCGAATGCCTACGTGGACCAGTACCGGCACCTGTCCGAGCACCTGGCCATCTCGGAAGCGGCGCAGCGGCGGTTGTTTTTCGAGCAGCAGCTCGCGGAGTCGAAAAACAACCTCGCAGGCTCGGAGGAAGCGCTGCTGAAATACCAGCAGAAGAACGGCCTGGTCGAGCTGAACAGCCAGGCGCGCTCCTTGATCGAGGCCGGGGCCTCGCTGCGCGCGCAGATCGCCGCCAAGCAGGTCCAGATTCAGGGAACGCAAACCTATGCCGCGCCCGACAATGCCGCGCTGGTGCAGGCGCAGGGCGAGCTCGCGAGCCTGCGGACCCAGTTGGCCAAGCTCGGCGGCTCCGGCGACATCACCGGCGACGAGCTGATCGTGCCCGGCGGCAAAGTGCCCACGGCAACCATCGAGTACGCCCGGCATGTGCGCGACGTGAAGTACAACGAGACCATCTTCAACATTCTGGCCCGGCAGTTCGAGGTCGCCAAGCTGGACGAAGCGCGCGAAGGCGCCCTGGTGCAGGTCGTGGACCCGGCACTGCCGCCCGACTGGAAGTCCGGCCCGAAGCGGCTGACCTGGATGGCGGTCGCCTTCGCGCTCGGCTTCGTCCTGAGCTGCCTTTGGGTGCTGTTCCGGGCGGCGATGCGCCTGCTCCATCGCGACCCGGAGACGGACAGCAAGCTGAACGCCCTGAGCGCCGCGCTGCGCCTCCGGAAAGTCGGCGCATGATCCTCGTCACCGGCGGTGCCGGCTTCATCGGTTCCAACTTCGTCCTCGATTGGCTCCGCGACTCCGGCGAGCCGGTCTTGACCCTGGACCTGCTGACCTATGCCGGCAACCCGGCGAACTTGCGCGCGCTCGACGGCAACCGCCGCCATCGGCTGGTTCCCGGCGATATCGGTGACGGCGAACTCGTGACTGCTCTACTCAGGGAGCACCGCCCGCGCGCGATCGTCCATTTTGCCGCGGAAAGCCATGTCGACCGCTCGATCGTCGACCCCGGCGCGTTTCTTCGGACCAACATCGACGGCACCTACCGTCTGCTCGAAGCGGCCCGCGCGTATTGGGCCGCGCTCGATGAAGAAGCCCGCGCCGGCTTCCGTTTCCTCCACGTCTCCACCGACGAGGTTTACGGCTCGCTCGGTCCGGCGGACCCTGCCTTCACCGAACAAACCCCGTACGCCCCCAACAGCCCCTATGCCGCCTCCAAGGCAGCCTCCGACCACTTGGTCCGCGCCTACCACCACACCTACGGCCTGCCGACCCTGACCACCAACTGCTCCAACAACTACGGCCCATTCCAGTTCCCGGAGAAGCTGATCCCGCTCATGATCCTCAACGCGCTCGAACGGAAGCCGCTGCCGGTTTATGGCGACGGGCAAAACGTGCGCGACTGGCTCTTCGTCGGCGACCACTGCCGGGCCATCCGGGCGGTGCTCGAACGCGGCCGCCCCGGCGAGGTCTATAACGTCGGCGGCGCGAGCGAGCGCACCAACATGCAGGTGGTCCACGCGATCTGCGATACGCTCGACGAACTCGCGCCCGGGAGCTCCGGGAGAAGAGACCTGATCCGCTTCGTCACGGACCGCCCCGGCCACGACCGCCGCTACGCCATCGACGCCCGCAAGATCGAACGCGAACTCGGCTGGACCCCCTCGGTCCCGTTCGAGCAGGGCATCCGCGCCACCGTCGAGTGGTATCTCGCGAACCTCGCCTGGGTCGAAGACGTGCGCACCGGCGCTTACCTGGACTGGCTCAAGACTAACTACGCGGAGCGCGCCACCCGATGAAGGGCATCATCCTTGCCGGCGGCTCCGGCACCCGGCTTTACCCGGTCACGCACGTGGTTTCCAAGCAGCTGCTGCCGGTCTACGACAAGCCGATGATCTACTACCCGCTCAGCACGCTGCTGCTCGCGGGCATCCGCGACATCCTCGTCATCTCCACCCCGCAGGACTGCTCCCGCTTTGAGGCGCTGCTGGGCGACGGCGCGCGCTGGGGAGTCTCCATCCAGTACGCCGTGCAGCCCAGCCCCGACGGCCTGGCCCAGGCCTTCCTGATCGGCAGGGAGTTCCTCGGGGGCAGCCCCAACGCGCTCGTGCTCGGCGACAACATTTTCTACGGCGAGGCGCTCTCCAGCCTTCTGCGGCAGGCCGCCGCGAAGGAAAAAGGCGCGACCGTCTTCGCCTACCGCGTCAAAGACCCCGAGCGCTACGGTGTCGTCGAGTTTGACCGGGCGGGCCGCGCGGTAAGCCTCGAAGAAAAGCCTTCCGCGCCCAAGTCGCCTTACGCCGTCACGGGCCTATACTTTTACGACAGCACGGTGGTCGACATCGCGGCGAGCCTCCAACCCTCGCCGCGTGGCGAGCTTGAAATCACCGACGTCAACAAGGCCTATCTCGCGCAGGGCCTGCTCGACGTCAAGGTGATGGGCCGCGGCATGGCCTGGCTCGACACCGGCACCCACGACTCGCTGTGCGAGGCTGGCACCTACATCCAGACCATCGAGCACCGCCAGGGCACCAAGATCGCCTGCCCTGAGGAGATCGTCTACCGCAGCGGCTACATCACCGGCGAGCAGTTGCAGGCGCTCGCGCACCCCATCCGCAAAAGCGGCTATGGCCAGTACCTGCTCGACCTGCTCGACGAACCCACCCCCATGGAAGCGGAAACGTAACACATGAAGGTAGAAACCACGGCTCTCGAGGGGGTTTTGCTGCTCACCCCCCGCCAGTTCGCCGATGACCGCGGCATGTTCATGGAAACCTACAACCACCGCGTGATGGAGGAGCTGGGCCTGCCCACCGCGTGGCCGCAGGATAACTTTTCCGTGTCCAAACGCAATGTCGTCCGGGGGCTGCATTACCAGCTCACCCAGCCGCAGGGCAAGCTCATCCGCGTCCAGCATGGCGCGGCGCTCGACATCGCGGTCGACCTGCGCCGGTCCTCCCCCACCTTCGGCCGGTCCATCGCGATCGAGCTCACCTCCGGCAACGGCGCGATGCTCTGGATCCCCGTCGGCTTCGCGCACGGCTTCCTCGCTCTGTCGGAGACCCTGGCCTTCGCCTACAAGGTCACCGACTACTACTCCGCCGCGGGCGAGCGCACCATCCTGTGGAACGACCCGGAGCTCGCGATCGATTGGCCCGTCCGCGAGGCCGAGGCCATTCTCTCCGCCAAGGACGCCGCCGGGACGCGCTTCCGGGATGCCGAGGTGTTCCCATGAGTGAGTCCGGGCCGGCACCCCGCATCCTGCTGCTCGGCGCGAACGGTCAGGTCGGCTGGGAGCTCGCCCGGCTCTTCGCGGGTGAAAACCTGCTCGCGCTCGACCGCGCCGGCGCCGATCTTTCACGACCCGAGACCCTGCGCGCCGTCGTCCGCGCACACCGGCCGGAGATCATCCTGAACGCCGCCGCCTACACCGCGGTCGACCGCGCGGAGTCCGAGCCCGAGCTCGCGACCCAAGTCAACCACCTGGCACCCGGCGTGCTGGCCGAGGAGGCCGAGCGGCTCGGCGCGCTGCTGGTCCATTACTCGACCGACTACGTCTTCGACGGAACCAAGACCACCCCCTACGTCGAGACCGACGAGCCTAATCCCCTGAACGTCTACGGCGCGACCAAGCTTGCCGGCGAGCGCGCCATCGCCCGAGCCTGCCCACGGCACCTGATTCTGCGGACCAGCTGGGTGTACTCGCACCGCGGCCACAACTTCCTGCTTACCATCCTCCGCCTGGCCTGCGAGCGCGAGGTCCTGCCCGTGGTCGACGACCAGCATGGCGC
>CAXTTW010000165.1:0-6051 GCA_964247255.1 uncultured Acidobacteriaceae bacterium | reverse complement strand
AGCGCATGCTGCTGCCGCAGGCCGCGGTCGCGCGGGAGGTGCTGCCCACCGGTCTTCGAGCAGCCGGGGCGACCGTGGACGTCGTGGAAGCGTACCGGACCGTGCCGGAGGAGAGCTCACGCGCGCTGCTGGCGCAGCTGTTTGCGGCGCGGATCGATGCCGTTACGTTTACCAGTTCGTCGACCGTGGAGGGTTTTTTCGCGCTGCTCGGGGACGAAGCGGCACGGGAGGCGCTCGGGCGGGCGCGGGCCTGTTCGATCG
Organism: uncultured Acidobacteriaceae bacterium; assembly: GCA_964247255.1. Classification (GTDB taxonomy): domain Bacteria; phylum Acidobacteriota; class Terriglobia; order Terriglobales; family Acidobacteriaceae; genus EB88. The sequence goes on along the minus strand of CAXTTW010000165.1, from coordinate 5,790 downwards.
GCCCAGTCACGAGCGCCACGCTGCGCGGCCTGGGAATCGAGCCTGCCGCCGAGGCCCGCAAGCATGATGTCCCGGGTCTCATCGCGGCTGTGCGAGCCCTCCTAACGAGGGAAATCTAGGCGATCAGGAGCACCACCTTGCCGCCCAGCCCGCCCTTCTCTGCGGCAATCGTCGCTTCTTGGATTTTTGCCAGTGGAAAGGTCCTCGCGACCGGGATGTGCAGCGCCCCGTTCGCGACGTCGAGGGCGAGCTCGGCCAAGCGCGAGGCGTCCGGCACGGCGGAGTAGAAGCTCGCCGTGATGCCACGCTCCGTCGACGCCGGTGCCGGCCCGGCCACGGACACAAACCGGCCGTTGTCGCGCAGCAAACGGATCGCCTGCTGGCCCACCACGCCGCCGACGCAGTCCGCGATGCAGTCAAGGTCATGGAGATGGTTCATCTCTTCCGGCACGTCGAGCGCGACGACCAGCTCGGCCCCGAGCGCCATCGCTTGCTCCTTCTGCGATGCCTTGACGCCCGCAATCACTTTTGCGCCCTTGGGCTTCGCCACGTACACGGCGGTGCGTCCCACTGAGCCGACCGCTCCGGTCACCAGCACCGTCTCACCCGCCGCGACCCGAAGGCCGCGCTCGACGAGCTGCGCGCCGGTGGTCAGCACCAGCGGCAGGGCCGCGGCCTGTTCCCAGGAGAGCGCGTCCGGGATAGGCGCCAGGACGTCGGCCTTGGCGGTGGTGTACTCGGCGTAGGTGCCGCCGGCTTTGGCCATCACGCGGTCGCCAGTCTTCCACTCGGTCACGCCGGGGCCGACCTCGTCGACTTCGCCGCACAAATCGGTTCCGAGGATTTCAGGGAAGTCGAGAGGAAACTCGTCCTTGACCACGCCGGAGCGAATCTTCCAGTCGATGGGATTGACGCTGGTGGCGCGAAGGCGCACCCGGACCTCGTTTTCGCCCACCTCGGGCAGGTCTTCGTCTCCCTCGTACGAGAGCTGGCTCGCATCACCATAGTTGCGCAGGATCACGGCATTCATTCGTTTTTGACTCCTTCACGAGGTTTGGATGCAGGGCCGGACCCTGCTATGCTCGGAGGGGTCGGAGCGCTGCGCGCGCGGCCTACTCTCAAGAGGAGGTAGCGATGCAGGCAACGCTGGCGCTGGAAGACGGGCGCATCTTCAAAGGCGAGGGTTTTGGGGCCGCGGGCGAGCGCGCGGGCGAGGTGGTGTTCAACACGTCGCTGACCGGCTACCAGGAGATTTTCACCGATCCATCCTACGCCGGGCAGATCGTCGTCCTGACCAACCCGCAGATCGGCAATTACGGTATCAACGGCGCGGATTCCGAGGCGGCTCGCCCCTACATCGAAGGCCTCGTCGTGCGGGAGTTCTCGCAGGTGAGCTCCAACTGGCGCTCCGAGCAGGTCGCCGACGAGTACCTGGAGCGCTTCGGCGTCCCTGTCCTTTCCGAGATCGACACCCGCGCCCTGGTCCGCCACCTACGGGCCAACGGCGTCATGCGCGGGGTCATCTCCACCGTCGAGCACGACCCCGCCGTCCTGGTCGCGAAAGCCCGAGCGATACCCAGGATGGATGGGACCGACCTGGCGAGCGTGGTTTCGACCCCGAAAAGCTACGAGTGGGTCCAGCGCGGCAACCCTCTGCGGCCCGGCGAGGCGGCTCCGGCGCGCGACCTTCACGTGGTCGCCTATGACTACGGCATCAAGCAGAACATCCTGGAGCTGCTGGGCGGCGAGGGCTGCCGGATCACCGTCATCCCGGCCCGGACGACCGCCGAGGACGTGCTGGCGCTCAAGCCGGACGGGGTGTTCCTGTCGAATGGCCCCGGCGACCCGGAGCCGCTCACCTACGCGGTCGATGCTATACGGGGCCTGATGGGCCGGACGCCGGTCTTCGGCATCTGCCTGGGCCACCAGCTCATCGGCGCGGCGCTCGGCGGGCGCACGTACAAGCTCAAGTTCGGCCACCATGGCGGGAACCACCCGGTCAAGCAGCTGGCGACCGGCCGGGTTGAGATCACGAGCCAGAACCACAACTACGCCGTCGACCCGGACTCGCTCGACGCGAACGAGGTCGACCTGACGCACATCAACCTCAACGATGGAACGCTCGAAGGCCTGCGCCACCGGACCATGCCGCTCGCGAGCGTGCAGTACCATCCGGAAGCGAGCCCCGGCCCCCACGACTCGCACTACCTGTTCGGGGAGTTCCGGCGGATGATGGACGAGTGGAAAGGGAAGTGAGGCTGCTCGCAGCGAATGGTGCGCTATGGCCAGAGCAAAGGAGGACTGGGAATGTTTGAGATCAAGATGAAGCCGGAACTGGAAGCGCTCTTACATGAGCTTGCCGACGAAGCTGGAGTAAGTGCCCATGATTTCGCCCTGAATGCAATCAAGAATGCTATGGAGGACTTTGAGGACACCCGCGACGCTATGGCGTCGGAAGCTGAAGGCGGCCGAACCTATTCCCTGGAGGAGGTCATGCGCAAACTTGAGCTGGAAGATCGAATTTCAGAAAAAAGCCCTGAAACAGCTGCGTAGCCTGGACGCTCAGGTCGCGATCAGAGTAGGGAACGACATGCTGTACTTCGCCGCGCAATCTAATCCTCGGGATTTCGCGACGCCCCTGGCCGGCGACTGGAAAGGGTACTGGCGTTTTCGCATGGGCGATTATCGCGCGATCTGCCGCATCGACGAGGGTAAGCTGCTCATTCTGGTCGTCAAGATCGGCCACCGTAAAGAGGTTTACCACTAGATGCCACGCAGGAACGACATCAGCAAGATTCTCGTGATCGGCTCCGGGCCGATCGTTGTCGGGCAGTCCGCCGAGTTCGACTACTCCGGCACCCAGGCCTGCAAGGCGCTGCGCGCCGAGGGCTATGAGGTGGTGCTGGTGAATTCAAACCCGGCCACCATCATGACCGACCCCGAGCTGGCCGACCGCACCTACATCGAGCCGTTGACCCTTGCCTACGTCGAGGAGATCCTCCGGATTGAGGCGGAAATGCTGCGAGGCAAGCCGGGCATCTTTGCGGTGCTGCCCACAGTGGGCGGCCAGACGGCGCTCAATCTCGCGGTCGATTTGTCGGACGCAGGCATCCTGGACAAGTACGGCATCGAGCTGATCGGCGCGAAGCTCGAAGCGATCAAAAAGGCCGAGGACCGTTTGCTGTTCAAGGACGCCATGACCCGGATCGGCCTCGAGGTGCCGAAGTCCGCGCTGGTGGACAACCTGCGCGATGGACTTGAGTTCGCGACCAAGCTGGGCTTCCCGGTCATCATCCGGCCGTCGTTCACCCTCGGCGGCTCCGGCGGCGGCATTGCCTACAACCGCGAGGAGCTGATGGAGATCCTCGCGCGCGGCATCGACCTGTCGCCGGTCCACGAGTGCCTGCTGGAAGAGTCCGTCCTCGGCTGGAAGGAGTACGAGCTCGAGGTCGTGCGCGACCTGGCCGACAACGTCATCATCATCTGCTCGATCGAAAATATGGATCCGATGGGCGTCCACACGGGCGACTCGATCACTGTCGCCCCTGCCCAGACCCTTACCGACCGCGAGTACCAGGCCATGCGCTCCGCGGCCATTGCGATCATCCGCGAGATCGGCGTGGAAACGGGCGGGTCCAACGTGCAGTTCGCGGTCAACCCGGCGAACGGCCGGATGACGGTCATCGAGATGAACCCGCGCGTGTCGCGGTCCTCCGCGCTCGCCTCCAAGGCCACCGGCTTCCCCATCGCGAAGATCGCGGCCAAGCTCGCCGTCGGCTACACGCTTGACGAGATTCCGAACGACATTACCCGCATGACCCCGGCCTGCTTCGAGCCCTCGATCGACTACGTGGTCGTCAAGATCCCGAAGTGGCAGTTCGAGAAGTTTCCCGATGCCGACCAGACCCTGAGCCCCCAGATGAAGTCCGTCGGCGAGGTCATGGCCATGGGCCGGACCTTCAAGGAAGCCCTGATGAAGGCGGTGCGGGCGCTTGAAACGGGCCGCCGCGTGGGTTCGGAGCAGATGGACCCGAAGCAGCTGACCTACCGTCTGGTCACGCCTCAACCCGAACGGCTCGCCTACATCCGCTTCGCCTTCCGGCGCGGGATGAGCGTGCGCGAAGTCGCGCGGCTGACGCAAATGGACCCTTGGTTCCTCCATCAGATCAAGGAGATCACCGACACGCTGACGGCGGCGACCCCGGAGACAGTCAGGAAGGCCAAGCGCGTGGGCATCTCCGACGAGCGCCTGGCCGAGGCCTTCGGCGGCTCGGTCGAGAAGGTTCGCGCGGACCGGGAAGCGGCCGGAATAAAGCCCGTCTTCAAGCTGGTCGACACCTGCGCGGCGGAGTTTGAGTCCTCCACCCCCTATATGTACTCGACCTACGACGAGGAGGACGAGGCTCCCGCGACTACCCGGCGCAAGGTCATCATCCTGGGTTCGGGCCCCAACCGCATCGGGCAGGGCATCGAGTTCGACTACTGCTGCTGCCACGCGGCATTCGCCCTGCGCGACGACGGCTGGGAGACGGTGATGGTCAACTGCAACCCGGAGACTGTTTCGACCGACTACGACACCAGCGACCGCTTGTACTTTGAGCCGCTGACGCTCGAGGACGTGCTGGCCGTTTACGCTCATGAAGCGGGCGCGGGCGCGGAGATCGGGATGATCGTCCAGTTCGGCGGGCAAACGCCGCTCAACCTGGCAGGGCGGCTCAAGGCGGCGGGCGTGCCCATCCTTGGCACCAGCCCGGAGTCGATCGACCTGGCCGAAGATCGCAAGCGCTTCGGAGCGCTCCTGCGCGAGCTCAACATCCCCCAGCCCGCAGCCGCTACCGCGACCAATGTTGAGGAGGCGCTGGCCGGCGCGGATGCGATTGGGTATCCGGTTCTGGTCCGTCCCTCATACGTCCTCGGCGGACGAGCCATGGTCATCGCCTACGACCGCGCGGCCATCACGAAGTACATGGCCGAGGCGGTCGAGTACTCGCAGGACCGTCCGATCCTGATCGACCGCTTCCTCGAGGACGCGGTCGAAGTCGACGTGGACGCACTCTGCGACGGCAAGGATGTGGTTATCGCGGGCATCATGCAGCACATCGAGGAGGCCGGCATCCACTCCGGCGACTCATCCTGCGTGCTGCCTTCGGTCGACATCAGCCCCGCCGCGCTCGGGACGATCCGGGAGTACACCCGCAGGCTCGCGCTGGCGCTCGATGTCGTCGGGCTGGTCAACCTCCAGTTCGCGATCCAGCGGGAAAAGGTCTTCGTGATCGAGGTCAACCCGCGCGCGTCCCGCACCGTCCCGTATGTGTCGAAGGCCACCGGGGTACCGCTCGCGAAGATCGCCTCCCGCCTGATGACCGGCCGCACGCTGCGCGAGCTGCTGCCGGAGGCGGTCGAGTCCGGGCCCAGTGGTTTGCAAGAGGACCTGTCTACCGGCAGCCGCTTTTTCGTCAAGTCGCCCGTGTTTCCCTGGAACAAGTTCCCCGGGGTCGACGCGGTGCTGGGGCCGGAGATGCGCTCGACCGGCGAGGTGATGGGCGTGGCGGACACCTTCGGCGAGGCGTTCGCGAAGGCGCAGCTGGCCGCAGGCCTGCGTCTGCCGGTCAAGGGGACCGTGTTCTTTAGCGTGAACGACCGCGACAAGCCGCAGCTCGAGGCGCTCGCCCGCCAGTACGTGCAGCTCGGCTTCGCGCTGGTGGCGACCGAAGGCACGGCCGACGTGCTCGAGGACGCGGGGTTGACGGTCGAGCGGGTGTACAAGGTGAAGGAGGGCCGGCCCAATGT
>CAXTTW010000164.1:0-6152 GCA_964247255.1 uncultured Acidobacteriaceae bacterium | reverse complement strand
CCGCTCTGGGCGCGCGCCTCGGGCTCCTCCTCCGGCAGCTCCGCGTTGCAGACGACGTGCGCGGCCCTCACCCGCTCCGGCAGGCGATACCGCTCGCTTCCCCGCCGGTACTCCGCTTCCACCTCGGCGCGCGAAGGACGGGGCACATGCCGGCTGAGCCACTCGCCGTACTTTTCAACCAGCAGATCCGCGGCGAGGCCGCGCTCCACGCCGGCCCCGCAAACAGTGGCGCTCGATGTGCCCCAAAGGCGGGCCCGGCGCGCGCTCACCTCCTCCGGAGAGACCGTGAAACCCGCCGCCGCGGCCATCTGCCCCAGCAGCACCTGCCCTGCGACCCGGCGCTCGGCGATGCGCCGCAGCTCCACTTCCCTAGCGGGAGACAGCCCAGGCTCGAAACCGCCCAGCCGCGCGAACGCCTCGGCGAAGCGCGCATCCTCAACCGTTTCATTGTTGATTTTGAGAGCCACGGGCGGCCCTAGAAGGTGAGCCGCGCGGCAACCTGCAACTGTCGCGGCGCGCCCGCCGAGGTAATGAAGCCGTACAAAGGATTGCCGAGCGTGCTGCCCGGCGCATTGAACTGCGCGTGGTTCAAAAGGTTGTAGCTGTCCAGGCGCATGTTCAAATTGGCTTCGCGCAGCAACCGCACGGAGAAGTCGCGCTGGAGGCTCAGGTTGAGCTGGTTGCGCCCCGGCGCGCGCAGGGTGTTGCGCCCCGTGTTACCGAACGTGTAGGAGGCCGTGTTGACGTAGCAGGCCGTGTTGAACCACTGCCGGATGGTACCCGCGCCGCCAACGTTGCCGTTGCAAGTCTGCGTCGGGCGCGTCACCGTGCCGGCGTTCGCCGCGTCGTAGCTCATGGACGGGGTAAACGGCAGCCCGGTTTGGTACTGGTAGACGGGCGAGAGCGCCCAGCCGCCCAGCACAGCTGAAGCCGCTGAACTGTTCGCGAGGAACAGCTTGCCCCGCCCGAACGGCGACTCCGCGATGCCGGTCAGCACGTAGCGGAAGCGCACGTCGTTGTCGGCGGAGGCATAGTTGGCCGCGCGGTTGCGGTTGTCCTGCAGCGTGTCGCCCGCGCCGCAGTTGTCGCACAGGTCCAGCGCCGGATTTTGCAAGTCGAACGCGTGGCCGTACGTGATGGAGTTCAGGAACGAGTAGCCCTTGTTGTAGCGCTTCTCGAACTTCGCCGAAAGCCCCTCGAACTGGCTTGAGTTCCAATTGCCGATCGTCTTAACCGGCGCGATGGTGTACGCCGCGAGCGGCCTGCGGGAGTTGACCGGCGTGTTATTGAGCACCGCGGGCTGGTTGCCCTGGCCCGCGCCCAGCAGCTGCGAGCCGTGGTTGCCCACGTAGTCCAGCTCGGCCAGGATCTCCCACGGCAGCTGCTTCTGCAGGCTGAAGCTCCACTGCTGGACGTAGGGGGTCTTGAAGCCGACGGTCCAGCTGGCCAGCGCGGCAGTGGCCGTGGGCACCAGCGTATACGCCGAGACCGGGATGGGGGCGGGCCGCGCGACCGTGGCCGAGGGCGACAAGATGAAGCCAGTCGCCGGGTTCAACTGGTTGCTCGACAAGGTGGTGGAGCCGTAGCCGAAGAACGGCGGGTTGCTGGTGAGCCGGTTCGACACGCCCGTGCCCTCGTCCTGCGCATAGAAGATGCCGTAGGAGGACCGGATCGTCATCTCCTTGACGCCGGGAACGCGGTAAGCCACGCCGACCCGCGGCGCGACGTTGTTCAGGTCGGTGTTGATGAGCCCGCGCGGCAGCCGGGGGTCGCCCGCGAAAATCAGCTGCCCGTACAGCGGGCCGGGGTCGAGGATGAAGTTGGCCTGGCGGTTGTTGACCTCGATCGACGGCGTGCCGATCTCGTAGCGCAGCCCGTAGTTCAGGGTCAGGTTCTCGCTGAACTGCCACTGGTCGGTCGCGTAAAAGCCGAAGCCCCAGCTGCGCTCCTCGTTCTGGGCCACCGTTCCGCTGGTCAGCTGGTCTGCGTCGCCCAGCAGCAGGTCCGCCAGCGAGTTGCCGGAGGCTCCGCGCGCGCGCGGGTTTTGCGTGAACACGCCGTCAAAGGTGAAAGCGGCGCGCCCGTTCAGGGTCGCGAAGGTCTTCGGGCGGATCTGGATGATGTCGGTGCCGAATTTGAACTGGTGCTTGCCGCGCGACCAGCTTACGTTGTCGGCGTAGTCGAACACGCCGGAGCTCTTGGTAAGCGGGGCGCTGGTGCAGCACGGCCCCACGCCGCCGAGCCCGCTGAGGTTGGAGATGTTGAAGCCCGGGATGCCGGTGTTGACGGCGGGGTCGAGCGAGCCGGGAACGATCTCGTTGCGCGCCTCGGTCCCGCCCAGGTCGATGCTCACGGTGGTCCAGGAGAAGCGGAACTCGTTGACCAGCGCCTGCGTGAGGATGCGCGTGTAGCCGATGCCGATGCCCTTCGAGATGCCGGTGGATACGCCGGGGTTCGCGGCAGGCAGGGGCAGGGTCGACTCGTTCGAGGTCTGCGTGACCTGGTGCGCATAACGCGCGAAGATGGAGTCCTTTTGCGAGATCTGCACGTCGCCGCGCGCGATCCCGTTCTTGCCGTCGACGCGCTCGGGCGCGTTGCGTTGGTACACATTGGGGCCGAGGGCCGGGGCGTTCGGCAGCGGATAGTACTGGGCCAGGGAAAGCCCGAGCGCGTTGAGCCGGGCCGCCGGGATCACGTTATTCGCGAACTGCATTCGCGTGGCTGCGGCGCCCGCCCCGGCCGTGGTCGCGGGGTCGTAGATGGGGATCACCGCGCCCGCCGCGTTGCGCGTACGCGAAAAATCGCCGGTGCGCTCGAGCGCGGTCGGCACCGTGGCCGTGCCTGGGATCTCGTCGCGCTGGTGGATGCCCTCGTACGCCGCGAAGTACCAGGCCTTGTCCTTCTTGATGGGCCCACCGAACGACCCGCCGTACTGGTTGCGCACGAACAAGGGCCGCGACGGGGCGAAGTAGTTGATCGCGTCCATCCGATCGTTGCGGAAGAAGTCGTAGGCCGAGCCGTGGATGTCGTTGGAGCCGCTCTTGGTGATCGCGTTGACCACGCCGCCGGCGGCCGCGCCGTACTCGGCGGAGAAGTTGCTGGTCTGCACGGTGAACTCGCGCAAACCGTCCAGCGGCGGGCGGATCATATCGCGCTGCCGGTTGTCCAGCCCGCGCAGGTAATTCACATTGCGCGAGCCGTCCAACAGAAACGCGTTCTGAAGCCCCGTGTTGCCGTAGGCGGAAAACGAGTTGTCGCGGCCGTTCGAGGTCGGGATCACGCCCGGCACGTAGTTCGCCGCTTCTACGTAGTTGCGGGTCAAGAGCGGAATTTCCAGAACCTGCCGGCTGCCGATCACCTCCGCGATGGTTTCCGACTTGTCCTCGATCAGCGGTGCGTCGCCCGTCACCGTGACCGTATCGGACGACTCACCGACCGCGAGCGCGACGTCGAGCGAAACCACGTCGCTGACCGACACATTGACCCCGTTGCGGTCGACGGTCTTGAAGCCGGGCGCGGCAATGTGCGTGTTGTACACACCCGGCTGCAGCAGCGGCACCTCCGCGATGCCGCGGTCATTGCTCTTGAGCACGCGCACCACGGCCCCGGTGTCGGCCCCGGTTACGGTCACTTCGGCATCCTTGACGATGGCTCCGGAGGGGTCGGTCACGGTGATGCTGAGCTCGCCGGTGGCGGTTTGGCCTAAAAGGTCATGCGGGGCGGCAAGCGCAGTGAACAGGGCAAGCCAGGTCAGGGACGATCGTGTAGGTTTCATCTGTTTGCGGCCTGGGACCGCCCTCCAAAGGTGGTGCTTGTGGTCTGCTCTCTACTCAAGTGCATTTCGGCTCATGCTGAACGCGGCGAAGGACCTGCTTCTGTTTTAACTTCAGGCTGAAAAAGCAGGGCGCTCTCCGGGCCGGAACGCCTGCCTTACCCTTCCGTGGCCTTTCTCGGATTGTTGATGTCCAGCGTGTCGCCCAGCTCGTGCTGCTTTTGCTTCAGCTTCGCGACGAGGTCCGCCTTGACCGAGGCGTGCGCCGGGTCGTCGGAAAGGTCGTGCATCTCCCACGGGTCTTTCGCGAGGTCGAACACCTGCATGCGCCGGATCTGCGGGTACACGATGAGCTTGTGGTCAGTGGTCCGGAGCGAGCGCTGGAAGCCGTCGAGCCAGCCGAACATCGCGTCGTACATGGGCTCGGTCCGCTCCGCGCGCAGCATCGGCGCGAGCGAGGGGAACTCCACGTGCGGCGGTACGGGCACCCCGGCCAGCTCGCAGGTGGTCGCGTACATCTGGTGCTGGTACACCATGTGCTCCACGCGCTTGCCCGCGCGCACGCCGGGCCCGGCCACGATCAAGGGCATGCGCATGGAGCACTCGTACTGGTTCTGCTTGCCCATCAGCCCGTGCTCGCCGACGGCCAGCCCGTGGTCCGCGGTGAGGATCACGTAGGTGTTCGCGGCCTTGCCGGAGGCATCCAGCGCCGTGAGGATCCGGCCGATCTGCGCGTCCATGTGGGAGATGATCGCGTAGTACTCCCTCCGGTGGACGCGCACGGCCTCCTCGGTGCGCGGAAACGGCGCGAGCGTTTCGTCGCGGGTCTTACTGTAACCCTGGTCAAAGGGGTGCTGCGGCAGGTAGTTGGGCGGCAGCTCGATTTTCTCGGCGGGGTAGCGGTCCAGATACTCCTGCGGTGCCTGCCGGGGATCGTGCGGCGCGTTGAAAGCCACGTACATGAAGAACGGCTTTTCGCGGGCGGGCCGGTGGAGGTAATCGATTGCCGCGTCCGCGTACAGCTCGCTGGAGTGCTGAACCGCGTCGCCGCCGCGGTCAAGCCAAAGCTCCTTGCGCAGCCAGTGGCCTTCGAGCGAGCGGTTCTGCGGCGTCCAAGTATTGCCGGGCGCGGGCCGGTAGTACTCCTGCTTGGTGGAGGGCAGGAATCCCGGTCCGACCGGCCCCTGCTCGGAAAAGGAGCGCTGCAGGGTCACCGCGTCCAGGTGCCACTTGCCGGTGATGAAGGTGTCGTAGCCGCCTTCGCGCAGGGTCTGGCCCCAAGCCGGCTTGTCGCTGGCCGTGTTGCCCGCGTCCGCCCGGTTCGCGTGAAAGGCGGTGAGCCCGGTGTTGAGCATGGTCCGGCTGGCCACGCACACCGCACCGGTCCACGAGCCCTGGTGGAAGCAGTGCGTGAAGTGACAGCCGGAGCCGAGGAGCCGGTCGATGTGCGGCGTCGCGATCTCCGGGTTGTTGACCGCGCCTAGGGTGCGGTACATCCAGTCGTCCGCGATCAGAAACAGGAAGTTGGGCCGGGCCGGGCCGCCGGGCAGCGCCAGAGCCGGGTTCGCCTTGGCGGCGGCGGCTGCCGCGGAAGACAGGCTCAGGAAGGTACGTCTGTTCATTGGGGGCTCCTTCCGCCCCTCGCGGAGCACCGCACAAGAGTACCGAATCCGCCCTGCCTCAGTCACCCGCGAAAACGGCTCGCCGCCGAGACGGGAAAACCGACGGCGCGCCGGCGAAGTACCAGACCGCGAGCACGAGATCGCAGATAGCGCAGCCAGCCGAAGAGCTGGGCGCGAACGGCACGATCGGGTTGCCGTAAAAGTGGTGCGCGAGATCCCAGCAGGTGTGGAGAAACCAGCCGACGCCGATGTAGCGGTAATTCGCCAGGCCGCGATAGGCCAGGAACGTGAAGACGGCGCACGCGGCGAACTCCCACGGGCCCAGCCCGCCGCTCAGGTACGCGGCCCCGGCCCCGCACAGCATCAGCGCGCTGAGCTTCTGCCGGACGGGCTCCCGGAGGAGCGAAAACACGCCGATCCAAACGGCGGCGACAAGGAGGGGGGAGAACATCTGCGCGGTGGTCAGGTTTGGGACTTGGTGCATGGACGGGGCTTCTCCTATCGAGGCGCGCGGGTAAGACACACGACGGCCGACGCCGCGACGACCGTGTGCATAAGGGCCAGAACCGCCTGTGCGGCGGGCGTAACCCCCGCAAAGCGCGCGGATCTGGTAAAGCTGAGCCGCACAGGCAGCAGAAATGAGACCGCGAGGACAAGCAGGGCCGTGAACAGGAAGGCCCGGTCCGGAGATCGCGCGAAGCCGCGAAGCAGCGCGTACACCAGCCCCGCCCCGAGCGCGCCGCCGCATGCCCCGGAAA
>CAXTTW010000163.1:0-6161 GCA_964247255.1 uncultured Acidobacteriaceae bacterium | reverse complement strand
CCTATGCCCTGGCGCGCCTGCAAGGGATGCGGAGCGGCAGAGTCGTGGTGGTGGGGGGGCGCGGGGTGTGGATCGGCGTGGAACTCGACGAGCCGGCGCGGCCGTACTGCGAGGCACTGCGCGCGCGGGGCGTGCTGTGCAAGGAGACGCACGAGCGGGTGATCCGGGTGTCGCCGCCGCTGGTGATCGAGCGCGAGGACCTGGAGTGGGGGCTGGAGCAGTTGGAAGCCGTCCTTTGCTAGCATCGAGCTTGGAGAACAGACCAACAATGGATGAATCGACGACCCAGCCCGGCGCCCCTACCGCTCCCGCCTCGAACGGCCCTTCGCGGCGCGACGAGGACATCGCGCTCGACCTCTTGAAGTTTGTCGCGGGCAGCACGAATATCCTGCGGACGACCTCGCCTTCGACGGGATTTACAGCCGCGAGCTCGGCTAAGCCGGAGGACCAGGTCTCGATGCTCCTGGAGATGTACACGCGGTGCCTGGGGACCATTCAAGGCAAAGCCCGCTGATTGGCCCCCCTGAGCTGCAGGTAGCGGTCGTCGGCGCGGGAGCGTTCGGGCGCAACCATATTCGGGTGTACCGCGAGCTGCCCGGGGTGCGTCTGGCGGCGGTCGTGGATCCGCTGAGCGTTCCCGGAGACGTCCCGGTCTTCGGCTCCGTCGAGGAGTTGCTGGCCTCTGGCATGCGGGTGAACGCGGCGAGCGTGTGTACCCCCACCTCGACCCACCACGCCGTCACTGCGGCGCTGCTGCGGGCCGGGGTGCATGTACTGGTCGAGAAGCCGATCGCCGCATCGCTCGCCGAGGCGGACGATCTGATTGCGCTGGCCGCCTCCCACGGGCGTGTTTTGGCGGTCGGACATCTGGAACGGTTCAATCCCGCTGTCGCGGCGCTTGGGGCTTTGCTGCGCGGACCCATGTTCTTCGAGGCGCACCGGCTTTCCGTCTTTTCGCCCCGCTCGCTCGATACCGACGTCGTGCTCGACCTGATGATCCACGACCTGGATATCGTCCTCCAGCTCGCCGGGTCGGAGGTGCGGGAGGTGCGCGCGGTCGGGCTCCCGATCCTGTCTGGACGGACCGACATCGCCAATGTGCGGGTGGAGTTCGCGTCGGGGTGCGTGGCCAACTTCACGGCTTCCCGGGTTTCGACGGAGCGGGTGCGGAAGCTCAGGTTTTTCCAGCCGGGGCAGTATGTGTCCGTCGATTACGCCCGGCAGGATCTGCTGGTGATCGAGGTTGAGGGAGCGTCGCTGGCCACGCGCAAGCCGGAAGTGGTGCCGGGGGAGCCGCTCCGTTTGGAGCTGGAAGGCTTCGTGCGCGCGGTGCGGGGGGAGGCTGGGACGGTCGTCACCGGCGAGGAAGCGCGCGCGGCGCTGGCGCTGGCGCTGCGGGTGCAGGCGGCGGTGGAGGAGCACGCGCAGGTAGCGGGGTTGCAGGCGTTCGTGCGGCTTTCTTGATGCATAATCGCGATGAGGGTGCACTCGTGAGACGGATTCACCTTGGGACGCATTTGGCGGAGGAATTGGCTACGTTGGATTTGGATCCGATGAAGCTGGCGCGACAACTAGGTGTGCTGCCGGAGAGCATTCGACAGATTTTGAAGGGCAGGCTGCCAGTCGCTGCGGAGATGGCCATTTCGCCTAGGGCGATTTTTCAAAACCTCGCCACGATTTTGATTAATCTTCAAGCCATTTGTGAATCTCGAACGGCTAACAAAGAGGGGTAGCACCACGATGCAAGCTTATCTGCAAGATGGGCGAAGTACCTTTACCATATCGACTGTCGAGATCAAGTGGAGAGTGCTTGGCAATGGCGGATTCTGCAAGCAAACGGTCACTGATGCCGCCGCATAGTTTTAATCAGAACAGAAGAAGAATCACCGATTTCGACCCACTACCGTCTTGGTTTGATTGGTCGCTGCGGGACGTTCCTGTTCAAATAGACGTCTCGCAATGCGAAAAGAGCAACTTTCAGGCAATGGCTCCGCTTGTGCAATATGCGTGGTTTCTAACAATAAAGGGTTGTGAGGTGTCTTTCCGATATGGGCTTCGTGCCTATCAGAGAGTCCATGTATTTGATGCGCCCGGACACGTCCATGAAATTATTCGTGCAGTTCTAGACAGTAATGCCCCAAAAATCGATTAAGGATGTTGCGGCTTGAAAGTAGTAAATTGCAGGCGCTTAGGTCGGAATCAACTCGTCTAAAACCCGCAACGGCGCGTGCTCCGGCGCGACCTGCCCCTCCGGTGCCAGAAGGAACGTCTGTTCCAGCGCGTACTGACCGGCGAGGACAGCGTGGGGGACGGTGTCGGTGAGGACCATCCAGCTCGATCCGGGCGGGAAGGCGATCGCCTCGCGAGAGGCATCGCGCTGCCACTGCTTGTTTTCCTTGAGGAAGTTGTGAAAGCGCATCATGAAGTCGTCGTAAGTCCCGCGTTTAAGGCTGGGGATGGCCGAGCCCAGGCCGAGCGAGACGGCGAGCGACTTAGCGGAATGCGTTAGCGGACCTTCGCGGCGCGGGGCGATCTGCGCCGGCGCGAAGCGGGGCAGCAGCGCGCGGAAGGGCTCGGCGACGACCCAATCGCGGGTGCGCGTGGGATGGATGTTCGAGAAGAAGCGCAGGATGCGCGCGCCGCCGGTGGGACGGGTGGGAAAGGCGTCGGTGTGGAGCAGGTCGTTGCGCTTGCGCAGGGGCAGGTCGCGGTTCTGCTCCTCCTGCGGGCGAAAGGAGGCGTAGTCGCGGCGCAGGTGGCCCCGGTAGGGGGGCAGAAAACCTTGGAGAAAGCTCTCGGCCGCGCCGGAATACGCGCGGAGAATGGCTCGCAGGCGGTCCACATCCGGTCCCGCCTCCTTGCCCAGGCCGGTGATCGCGTCGGCTGCGGGCTTGTAGGCGATGTTCTTATGCAGGGACGAGCCGGTCTGCTCCCGGCCCAGCAGAAATGCCTCGTCGGCGGGCGGGAGCGGGATGGGCGACTCGGGGAAGAAAAGGATTTGGCCGGCTTCGAGCTGCTCGCACCACTGGCGCCGCTCGAGGGGAGAGGCGGAGCGGGCTTGCTCGGCTACGATGGGGACGACGGGCATGGACGGCGGAGACCTCTCGTTTCTGATGATAGCGTCCGCGGCCGGGCGGGCAGCGGGTTTCCAGGACCGTTTCCGGAGCCGCAAGCTACAATCAGGCGAACTTTCACCGAGGAGAACGCGCGTGCGACGGACTTCATTGCTTTTGGGATTCACCCTGGCCCTTGCGCCACTGGCAACCTTCACCGGCGCGCAGGCGGCGCTTGCCCAGGCGGCCATGCCGAGCCCGCCCAAGGACGCGGCCGTCGTGCTCGGGGGCAAGCCGGTGTCGATCCACTACAACGCCCCGTCGGCGCGCGGGCGGCAGATCTTCGGCGGGCTGGTCCCGTACGGAAAGGTTTGGCGCACGGGCGCGAACCCGGCGACGGACTTCAAGACCGAGGCCGACCTCTTGATCGGCGGCAAGGCGGTGCCGGCGGGGCACTACACGCTCTATACCCTGCCCGCGGAAGGCGCCTGGCAGCTAATCGTGAACAAGCAGACCGGCCAGTGGGGCACCAAATACGACCAGACGCAGGACCTGGTACGCATCCCCATGGAGAAGAAGGCGCTTGCTTCGCCGCAGGAGACCATGTCGATCGGCTTCGAGGGCACCAGCGGGAACAAGACGGAGCTGCACATCAAGTGGGAAAAGACGGATGTGTCGGTGCCGGTGATCGCCAAGTAGTTCCGGAAGCGACCTTCTCGACGAACAGTTTTTGTCAGTGCCTTCGCCGCTTCGCACACTGCGCAAGACCCGCTTCAAGGGCGGGTCTTGTTCCTTGCAGCAGCCTAATATCCGGCCGCGTCGGTTGTCAGCTTGTTGTAGTTCGCGAAGAACTCGTCGTACTTGCCGTCGCGCTCGGAGAAGCGCTGCGGCTTGACGCGCTCGACCAGGACTTCCTTCGGAGTGGGCTCTTCCTGCAGCAGCCGCATGGTTTCCGCGATGTACTCGTCGAGCGGCATGGCACGGGCATCCTTGGCCTGCTCCTCGCCCTTGAGGTAGGTCTGCACGTAAGGCGGGGCCAGCTCGATGACCTCGACCGAGGTCTTGCGCAGCTGATAGCGGAGTGACTGCGTCCAGGAGTGAAGAGCGGCCTTGGTCGCGCAGTAAGTCGGGTTGAGGGCGATGGGCGAGAACGCGAGGCCCGAGGTGACCGTGAGCACGGCGGCTCGGGGCTGCTTCATCAGATGCTGGATGAGGGCGGCGTTGAGACGAATGGGCCCGAGCAGGTTGGTGGCGACGTGGGCCTCGGCGTCGGCGGTCTCGGGCTCGGTGAGCCGTTCGTTGCGCATGATGCCCGCGTTGTGAAGGACGACGTTGAGAGCGGGAAACTTCGCGGTGAGCTCGGCCGCGAAGGTTTTGACGGCTTCGGGGTTCTCGATGTCGAGCGTGAGCGTCTCGATGCCGGGGTTGGCCTTGGCGACCTCCTCCAGAGCTTCTTTCCTGCGTCCTGAGACGATGACTTTGTTGCCGAGCGCGTGAAAGCTTTCCGCGAGGCCGCGGCCGATGCCTGAGCCGCCGCCGGTGACGAGGATGGTGTTGCCGGTCCATTGCATGGTGGGTTTTCTCCTGTCCGGCTATCGTAGGGGAAGCACGAACCTTCGGGAAGTAGGCACTTAGAAGTTCTATACGCACTGGAGAGAGAGTGACCATGGCCGCAGCGGCGATCGAATTGGAGAAGAGGCCGGCACCGCCGGACCAAGCAGACCCGGAGCTGGAGGCGCTGGTACGCGAGATCATCGGGCGAGTGGCGGACAAGTGGACGCTGCTGGCGCTGGAGGTTCTGGAGGAGGGGGGCCGGCTGCGGTTCACCCGGATCGGCGAGGCGATCGGCGGCATTAGCCAGAAGATGCTGACCAAGACGCTGCGCCAGATGGAAGCCGACGGTCTGGTGGTGCGGACGATCTTTCCCGTCATTCCGCCGCGCGTGGAGTACGAGCTTACGCCGATGGGCGAGAGTCTGAGTTACGCCTTTTGCGGCGTTTGGAAGTGGGCGGAGAAGCACCGCGAAGCGATCGGGAAAGCGCGGGAAGCGTTCGCGCGCGGCAGCGTTAAAGCAGCTGAAACTGCTGGAGGCGAATGACACCGAGAACGCGGGCCAGGATGGGGGAGTTTGCGTTGTCGGGGCGGACGAGCGGGACGGTCTGGGCCGGGAAGCGGCCGTTGCCCGGCTGAAGGAGAAACAAGCCGCGGGCCGGCTCCGGGACGACATGGCGAAACAGAGTGGTGCCGCGCGCGGGCTGCACCGCGTACACGGGCAAATGCGCGCCGGGCGGCGCGGGTTCGGCGCGGGCCACCACGATCGCGTGCCGGTCGACCAGCGCGAGGTCGCCGGGGAGCAGCACGGGGTGCATGGGGTCGGCGTGTACTGGGTTGAGGATGAGAGCCGCGAAGCGCTGCCCGGCGAAGCGGCGAACGAGCGAACGGGTGGGAAGAAAGCGGTCGATGGGGAGCTTGATGGGGAGCCCGCGGGAAACGAGGAAATCCGCGTCGGCGAGCTCGTCGGCGTTGAAGAGGGGGAACTCGGTGTAGACGGGGTCGGCCGGAGCCGGTTCGGCGCGGGGGCGGAACAGCTGCTCGACGGAGAGATGGAGGGCGGTGAGGAGGCGGTCGCAGGTTTCAAAGCTGAGGCGGGTTTTGCCGTTGAGGAAGTTGGAGATATGGGGCTGGCTCACCCCTGAGAGCTGCGCGAGCGAGGCCCGGGTGAGGGTGCCTTTCTCGATTCGGCGGAGGAGTTCCGCGCGCAAGCGCTCGTGCAGTTGGGAGAAGTTCATCTGAGCGGAACATTTGCCTGGGAGCTATACCTTTCAAACGGGGAGGGTATGCCTTAAAGGCAAGTTTCGCCCACGGTTTTGCCGCGCCGTGCGGGGAAGTCGATTTTTCGGGCTCGCGCACGTAACCGCCGTCACCGGAAACGGAATTGTGGGGCAGCGGAGGCGTGGGTAGGCTGGGGAAACTTTGCACCGCCCGCAAACCGGGGCGGGGCGAAGGAAACCTGGAGGTTTGAGGATGAGCGGCTTTGAGCGCGTGACGTTGAAGGTGTGCGAGGGGTGCGGGACATTGTGGGTGCGGCGCGGGATGGCGGGCGTGTAC
>CAXTTW010000162.1:0-6183 GCA_964247255.1 uncultured Acidobacteriaceae bacterium | reverse complement strand
CGAACGCGCCGAGCGCGGGCTTCGGCGCAACCTGCGCGCCGTCCGCTGGGGCAGCAGCAAACGCCAGCCCCGCAGCCACGAGCTCCCGCCTAGTCAAGCCGCGCGATCCAGGTCGCGTACGCAGGCAGGGCGATGCCGGTCAGCGACGTGTGGTTCTCGAGCGTGGGCGCGTCGGTCAGCACGGTTTTTACCGTCCCCTTGCCGGCTTCCGCGAGCGAGACGGTCTGCGGCGTTGCCGTGCAATTCATCGCGACCACCACCGCCTTGCCGTTCGGGGCCTTGCGAACCCAGGACAGCACCGAAGGGTTCGCGGTATCGAGCATCGTCATGGTACCGTCGTGCAGGGCCGGGTCCGATCTCCGCATCGCGATGAGCTGCTTGTGCCAGTTCAATAACGAGGATTTGTCGGCCGCCTCGGTCGCGACATTGATAACCTTGTAATTACTCTCGACCGGCAGCCAAGTCTTGGGGTTGGTGGAGAAGCCGGCTTGCGGCCCCGGCGTCCACTGCATGGGCGTGCGCTCGCCGTCGCGGCCTTTCTCGAGTGGCCAGCCGGTGCGGCCCACCGGGTCCTGCACGTCCTCTTTCCGCTTGGGCGTCGCGGTGTACATCCCCAGTTCTTCGCCGTAGTACATCAGGGCGGTGGCCTTCGAGGTCAGCAGCGCCGCCGCGAGCACGCGCGCGATCTGCGGGTTGTGCGCGCCATGGCCCAGACGGTCCCAGGAGCGCGGGTTGTCATGGTTGTCGAACACAAAGAGCGGCTGGTTGCCGTCGAGCTTGGTTTCCGCGTCGCCGATCAGCTGCCGCAGGGTCGCGGCGTCGAGCTTCGGCTGGAAGCCAACCTGCAGGTCCATGGGCAACTGCAGCTCGTTGTGTTTAGTGCCGCCGTACCAGCGGTTCAGGTCCTCGGCGCTCTTCAGGTAGGTTTCGCCGATCAGCACGCGCTCCCCGGGGTAGCCGGTCTTGGGGTAGCTGTCCACCACGGCGCGCATGCGCCGCATCAGCCCGTGGACCTCCGGCAGGTTGTCGTACTCGGTGTGCTCCTGGTTTTGGTCGCCCAGCTTGGTCTTGCCGGGCAGCTCCTTCGCATCCGGCAGGGCGGGGTTCTCAAAGGTGGTCGGCACCGCGTCCAGGCGAAAACCCGCCACGCCCTTGTCGAGCCAGAACCGCACCACGTCGAACATGGCCTTCTCCACCGCCGGATTGCGCCAGTTCAGGTCCGGCTGCTCGGCGTAGAAGCGGTGGTAGTAGAACTGCTTGGTCCGCGCGTCGTACTTCCAGGCCGAGCCGCCGAATTCCGACAGCCAGTTATTCGGCGGGATGGGTTTTCCGTCGGAGGTAAAGCTTTTCGGGTCGCGCCAGATATACCAGTCGCGTCGGGGGTTTGTCCGCGAGCCTGCCGACTCGACGAACCACTTATGTTTGTCGGAAGTATGGTTGACGACAAAGTCGAGGCAAAGCCGGATGTTGCGCCGCTTCGCCTCGGCGAGCAGTTTGTCGAAGTCTGCCATGGTGCCGTACTGCGGGTCGACCGCCTCGAAGTCCGACACGTCGTAACCGAAGTCCACCTGCGGCGAGGGAAACATAGGCGTCATCCAGACCGCGTCGTAGCCCATCTGCTGCACGTAGTCGAGCCGGCTCGCGATGCCGTTCAGGTCGCCCAGGCCGTCGCCGTCCGAGTCCTGGAACGACCGCGGGTACACCTGATAGATGAGCGCGTGCTTCCACCAGGGGCCGGGGGCGTGCGCCTGCGTTTGCGAGAAGGCCGGCCCGCTCGCGGATCCGAGCAGCAACAGCGCCGCCCCTAGTTTTGCCGTGCCGTCGATCCGCGCCATCCGTTGCTCCTCCCCATCGTTCGGTGGGAGCATAGCACCGCGAGCCCGGCTTTGGGCAGGGTATGCGGCTCCATGTAGGCCGTTAGACCTTGCGATCTCTGAAATTCGGGATAAGTCGAAGGCCGCACTCCGGCATTTCATAGCTTGTCCGAAAGGCACTTAGACCCGCGCGAAAACCTCGTTGACAGTGGTAGGTGCGCGTGCGTAGGTTTGCTCGCACTAGCCTTGTGGAGCGCAGGCAAGGGAAGGCTCGAGAGGACGGCCCGGCGCGGGCGTCACTCTAAAAGAGCCACGGGTCAGGGTTTACAGCAAGGGTTCGGAGGCAAGACCGATGAGCGTTCTACGCAACATCACACGACTGGGAATGGCTGCCCTATTGAGCTCGGGCGCGTGTTCCGCGCACGGGCAAGCCGTCTTCGGCTCCATCTACGGCACGGTTCAGGATGCTTCGGGCGCGGTCGTCCCGAACGCGACCATCACCATCACCGACGCGGCCAAGGGCATTGCGGTCACGGAAAAGTCCAACGCCAGCGGCGAATACACAGTCGGCCACCTGATCCCCGACCCGTATAACGTCAAGATCGAGGCTCCGGGCTTCCAAACCTTTGAGACCAAGGGCATCACTGTGGTTGTTGACAGCGCAGCCAAGGTGGATGCGAATCTGACCATCGGCTCCGAGGCGCAGGTAGTCGAGGTTAAGTCGGATTCGATTCCGCAGCTCAAGACCGACAACGCCGACGTATCTTCTAGCCTTAGCGCGAAGGAGATTCAGGATTTGCCGGTTCCGGGACGTAATGTCACGGGACTGCAATTGCTGCTCCCCGGAGCGCAGCAACTCGGCTTCGCGCACGCGGCGAGTGAAAACCCGCAAGGCTCGCTGCAGATTCAGGTGGACGGGCAGGCCTTCGGCGGCACGGCGTTCGAGCTGGACGGCACGGACAACCAGGACCCGATTCTGGGCATTATCGTGATCAACCCGAACCCGGACTCGCTGACCCAGCAGAAGATCGCGACGCAGAACTTCGACGCGGAGTTCGGCAAGGCGGTGTCGGCCGTGGTGACGGACCAGACGAAGTCGGGCGCGAACAGCCTGCACGGCTCGGGGTTCTGGTACCGGGAGTCGGCGGCGCAGCTGGCGCGCGACCCGTTCACGCAGGGGCCCTCGCAGCTGGTCAATTCGCCTTTCCCCAAGGCGCTGCGCTCGCAGTTTGGCGGGTCTCTGGGCGGCCCGATCAAGCGGGATAAGGCATTCTTCTTCCTTGACTACCAGGGCTTGCGGCAAAAGGTCGGCACCACGGACCTGCAGACCGTGCCTTCGGCGAACGTGATCTCCACTTGCCTGGGCCAGAGTGTCGGCAGGGCCGGGATCCCAGGCTGCGACTTCTCCGAATACGGGACCGCCGCGCTTGGCGCTACGAACGGTCGGGACATCTACGATCCGTTGAACGGGAGCGCGCAATTCCCCGGCAATGTCATTCCATTGTCTCGGGTCTCACCCCAGGCGCAAGGCCTGTTTCGCCTTTTGCAGCCCTATAAGCCGAACACTTTCACCGATTCGACCTACGCAGGCCTTAGAAACAACTATGCGGCCAGCGGCATCGGCTCGCTCAACAGCGACCAGTGGGATGAGCGCGTCGACTATCAGTTCAAGGAAAACATCCATGCCTTCGAGCGGTTCAGCCGGTTCACCGACATCCTGAACGGGCCGACGATCTTCGGCGCGGCGGGCGGCGACGGATTCGGACTGGGCGGCTTCGGCGGGCTCTCGCAGGGGGCGAACGACTCGGCGGCGGCCGGCTTCGACTATGCCATCAATGCGAAGCTGGTCACCGACGTCCGCGCCGGCTACTACCGCTACAACATCGGCACGCAGAAGTACGACCAGAATGTGCAGCTGGCCAATCAGCTCGGCATCCCAGGTATGAACCTGGGCACTTATTTCACCAGCGGCGCGCCTTCCTTCCAGCTTTCCGAGGTCGGCAACTCCGGCAACTCCACCGCGATCCCGGCGCAGGGACAGGGACCGCAGTACGGCGCGGGCCTCAATGTCGACCACTGCAACTGCCCACTGACCGAGCGGGAGGACCAGTACCAGATCGTGAATAACTGGACCCGTTCGCTCGGCAACCACGAGTTGAAGTTCGGCGCCGACCTGCGCTACGCGCGCAACCTGCGTGTGCCGAGCGACAACGACCGCACAGGCATCTTGCAGTTCTTTACCGGGCCGACTTCAAACCCGAACGCCGCCGCGGGGGTCAGCCAGGGCGGATTGAGCTTTGCCAGCTTCGCGCTGGGCAACGTGCCGAACTTCAACCGGTTCGTCAGCACCTCCACCAATGCAAAGGAGTTCCAGAAGCGGACCTTCTTCTACGCGCAGGACACTTGGCGGGCTTCGCAGAAGCTGACGCTGAACTACGGCCTGCGCTACGAGATTTACTTTCCCGAAGCGATCAACGCCCCGGCCCAGGGCGGTGTCCTCGATCTCGCGACGGGCTACATCCGCGTGGCCGGGGTTGGCACCGTCGGCAGCAATCTCAACTTCAGCAAATCGAGCTTTCCGCTCAGCCCACGCCTCGGCGCCACTTACCAGGTCTCGGATAAAACGGTTATCCGCGCCGGGTACGGGCGCTCGTTCGATATCGGAGTGTTCGGCTCGATCTTCGGCCACGTCGCGACGCAAAATCTGCCTGTACTTGCCAGCCAGCAGCTCAACTCCACCACGGGTCAAACAGGCAGCGCCTTCACTCTGGCGGGCGGGCCTCCGGCATCGCAGCCCGTGGCGATCCCCACCAACGGCCTGCTGCCCAGCCCCGGCTACGCGGTCAATGCCCGTTCACGGCCGACCACGGTCAGGCTGCCCACGATCGACGCATGGAACCTGAGCGTGCAGCAGGCAATCTCACCCACGCTCTCCGTGACATTCGCCTATGTCGGCAACAAGGGGACGCATACCCTGAGCGGCGGCGACGGGAACAGCACCAACCCCAACGAAGCGGCGATCTCCCTGCCGGCGCAGTACAGCATCACCGGGCAGGCGCTGCACTACGACTCGAACCCGCTCTACAAGAGCACGATCTCGCCGACGGGGGGCACAGGAAATCCGACCTACCTGCGCCGATATTACGGCGGCGGTCTCCCAGCTTGCTCCGACCCGGCGTATGCCACCCCGGCAGGCGTGAACCGCGGCCAGTGCGGCTGGTCCAATGACGTGACCTACTACGGCGACAACCAGGACACCCACTACAACGCGCTTCAAATCTCCGTGGCCAAGCAGTTCACCAAGGGTTACTCAGTGAACGCGAACTACGCCTGGCAGCACGCCTACAACTACGCCTCGGGTTTCGCGACCTGGGACAAGCGGGCCACGTACGGGCGCGACGGTTATACCCGCGAGCAGTCGTTCATCCTCTACGGGCTGGCGGAGCTGCCGTTCGGGCGCAACAAGTTCTTCCTCCACAATGCGAGCGGCATCGTCAATCAGGTCGTGGGTGGCTGGCAGTTCACGCCGATCATCACCTGGCAAAGCGGTTTGCCGTTCACGCTCAACTACGGCGAGTGCCCGGCCAGCATCCCGGGCAGCGCACCCTGCTACGTCAACGGACCCGTTCGCTCGCTCAAAATGGGAGCGTCCGGCTACCCAGGCGGGCCTACCGGCGTGACCTACTTCCAGGCGCAAAAATTGGGCGGGCAGTTTACGGCCGCACCGCTCGACACCATCGGCAACTCGGGGCGCAACTCGGTCTTCGGGCCCAACTACTTCAACGGCGACCTGTCGCTCTCGAAGAACTTCCCCATCCGGGAAAGCCTTTTCGCGCAGTTCCGGATTGACGCGTACAACGGGTTCAACCACATCAACTTCGGTGTGCCGGGCGGGCCGACGACGGAAGCCTCGGCCAACATCGAGAATACTGGCTCCATTACGGGCGGCCCGCTGCCTGGCAGCTCCACCAACCCCCGGCAGCTACAGCTTTCGGTGCGGATGCAGTTCTGACAACCTCTCATCCAACCACACGGGGAGGGGCTTCGGCCTCTCCCCGTACACTTTTCAGGAACTATGTTTTTTCTCGCACTCCTCCTGCTGCAACAGCCCGACGCGCCCACGCCGCCGAACACGGCCCGGCTCGACGGGCTGCGCCGGCAGATCGACACAGGGCACGCCGCGAGCGCGCTGCCGGAGCTGGACCGGCTTCTTGGGACACCCTCTGACCGGGCCGAGGTGGAGACGCTGCGGGCCAGGGCGTTCTACGCGGAAGGCAACATGCAGGCCGCCGTGGACGCCGCCGCGCGCGCGCTCGCCGCGCGTCCGGGCAACTCCGAAGCCGCCGACCTGCGCGGCGTGGCGCTGTAC
>CAXTTW010000161.1:0-6235 GCA_964247255.1 uncultured Acidobacteriaceae bacterium | reverse complement strand
CCGCCACCTCCCCGAGCGCGACGGTCTGCTGAACGCGCTGCTGCTCGCGACCGTGATGGCCGAGAAGAAGAAAACCCTCGGCGAGCTGGTGCAGGCGCTCCAGGACGAGTACGGCGAGCACCAATACGGCCGCATCGATCTCCACATCGACGACCGGCTCAAGAACGCGGCGATCGCGAAGGCCCGCGCCGCGGCTCAGGAGTTCTCCGACACGGGGGCGACCAAGCTGGAGTTCGCCGGCATGCCCGTCGAGCGCGTCGCCACCCTGGACGGGATCAAGTTCTTCCTCCGCAACCCCGAAGCGGTGACCAAGCCGAACGCCGCGGAAACCTGGCTGCTGCTCCGCGCCTCCGGGACCGAGCCGCTGCTCAGGATTTACTCGGAGTCCTGTTCGAAGGACTCGGTCGACAAGCTGCTGGAGGCAGCGCGGGTATTCGCGATGGGGAGCTTGGGGTAAGTCTCTAGGAACTCTCGCCGGCCTTCGCGAACGCACCGGCAAAGCGACAGGCGCGCATCTCAGGAAGCGAGGTCCCGCGGTGCTCGACTCTATCCTGGGTGCTCTGCTTCCCGTAGCGGTTACATTGGCTCTGGGCATGCTTGCCGGTTGGCATGGCGACGAGGACGCCCGCGCGGCTAAGTCGCTCAACCGCATGGTTCTGCTCTACGCCCTGCCGCTTGCGTTGTTCACCGGGACAGTGACCATCTCACGCGAGGAGCTGCTTGCGGATTGGCGGCTCATGCTGATCCTGTCCTGCGGCACGCTGATTCCGTACCTGCTGGCTTATCTCGCAGCGAGATACGGGTTCAAGCGCGGCGCGCAAGCAGCCGCCCTGCAGGCGCTCGCGTTCGGGTTTCCAGCGATCCCTTTCATCGGGCTGCCGATCCTGCGGCCGATCATTCAAGACAAAGCGACGCTGGTTGTCGATTTCGCGGGGTTGTCGGTCAACTTACTCGTCGTTCCACTTACCCTGATCCTGCTTTCCTACGCGCAAGCCGCGCAGTCCGCCGAAGGACAAGAGACCGGGAAGCCGTCCGTGTTCAAGACGATTCTCGCCGCCGCGCGCGAAGCGATCACCCAGCCTGTGGTCCTCGCTCCACTGGGCGCGATCGCCTGCGTCCTGCTGGGCTTCCACCTACCCAAACTGCTTACCGGAAGCATGAAACTGCTGGGCAGCACGGTCGGGGGCATCGCCTTATTTTCAAGCGGGATCATCCTGCAGTCGGAGCGCCCCGGATTTTCGATGCCGGCGGCGATTACTTCAGCCGGACGGCTGATCGTCATCCCCGGCTGCACCTACCTCATTCTGAAACTCACCAAGGTCGATCACGCATTGATCCAACAAACCACGCTGGGCCTCGGGATCGCCGCGGCACCGCTGATCGTTATCCTGGCCACCCGCTACGACACGGGGCAAAAGGAGAACGCGGCAGTCCTGCTTTACACCAACGTCTTCGCGTTTCTGACCTTGGGCTTCTTCATCTGGCTGACGAAGTAAGCGCGGCCGGCAACGACAACCGGCCGCGCGTGGGTCATTGCCCTTCCTGCTTGAGCTGCAGTGCCGCTTCCTGGCCCGTCAGGGCGTTCGCGCCCGGCGAGATCTCCGGCTGCATCTGACGCCACCGCCGCACCACCACGGACTCGAAAACGCCCGCGGCGTGCAACGGTTCGTTCTTGGTAAAGCTCAAGGCCTCTTCGCGGCTCTCGACATTCACGATCAGCAACGTACCGACGATGTTGCCGTCGTCATCTTCGAAAGGGCCGCCGATGTGCATCTTCTCGCCGTGCTGCTTGAGGTAGGCGTTGTGCGCCGGGCGCGTACGTTCCCGGAGCCCCCCGATGTGCGGTTTGTCGGTGCAGACGATGGAGTAAAACATGTCAGCCTTTCCTTCCGGCGAGCAGGCGGTCCACCATGGTGCCGGAGTTTCCCAAGTAATTGTCGGGCGCGAGCAGCTTTTCGATCGCCGCGCGGTCGAAGTTCTTGCCGATGTCCGCGTCGGCCGCGAGCAGGTCGACCAGGCGGCCCTTGCCTTGCGAGACCGCGATGCAGATCAGCGAGAGCTTGTCGTGCGCGATGCCGCGGCCCATCTTGGGGGCGAGCGCCATCATCAGCGCCTCGGTGTTCACCAGGCCGTCGGTTTTCCGCAAGTCCTCCGCCATGTTCTCGGGGTGAACCTGGAGTCCTTCGAGCATGAATTTGGCCTGGTTCAGCGCGCCGGCCGCATAGCAGAAGATCTCCGGCAACGCCAGCCACTCGATCTCCCAGGTGCCGGTCGCGCGCTCGAAGTCGGCGTTCATCGCGTTCAGCAGGGCAGCGCTGTGCTGGCGCACCACCCCGGCGCAGGCCGTGATGTAAGCGCAGGAGATGGGATTGCGCTTCTGCGGCATGGTGCTCGACGCGCCGCGCCCGCCGCCGCCGTCCGGCTCCTGCGCCTCGTTCAGCTCGGTCATCATCATGACTTTCACGTCCGTGGCGATCTTGTCGAGCGAACCGCACACGATCGCGAGAAAGCAGCCGACCTCGGCGATGGTGTCGCGGACCGTATGCCAGGCGATGGCGGGCTGCGCGAGGCCGAGCTCGGCCATCAGAGCCTCCTGCACGGGCAGCCCCTGCGCGCCGAGCGAGGCCAGGGTGCCGACCGCTCCGCCGAACTCGCCGAAGAAGATGCGGGCCTTCAACTGCCCGAGCCGCTCCCGGTTGCGATCCATGCCGGCGAGCCACACCGCGGCCTTGTAGCCGAAGGTCATGGGGATTGCCTGCTGGAGGTTGCTGCGGCCCGCCATGGGTGTGTCGCGGTGGTCTTTCGCCAGCTTCGCCAGTGCATTCGCGACGGCGTCCAGATCCCGCTCGACCAGCTCCAGCCCCGCGCGGATCTGCAGCACGGTCGCCGTGTCCGTGATGTCCTGCGTGGTTGCGCCCCAGTGGCACCACTGGCCCAGCCCGTCGGCGCACAAGGCCGTCAGTTGCTGGACCACGGGAAGTACCGGGTAGCCGACGTGCTCGGTCGCGGAGCGCAGCTTGCCGAAGTCCATCTTGTCGACCAGGCAATGCTTCGCGATCTCGTCGGCGGCCTCGGACGGGATGACGCCGAGTCGGCCCTGCACCAGGGCGAGAGCTTTCTCAAAATCGAGATAGGTTTGGATTCTGGTCGTGTCGGACCACACCGCGCGCATGGCGGAGGTGCTGAATATGTCCGAGTAGATTACCGAGTCGATCGCGGTGGCATTGCCGTTCATACCATTCTCGCTTTCCAAGAGTTCCGTTTCCTAAGCCGCTAGCTCTCATCGTGGGGTAGCCATAAGTAAAGACCCAATTCTTGGGTGGCGGAGCGGGCATTTTGGTTGGTTTCGCGATCTTCACTCCTGCTGCCGCCGAACCGGCGAAGATTGGGCTGCTTTTCGCCGCTTGCCGCCGCTCAGCATCTCTTCCGAATCTTGCTTGAAAATTTATTCACCTTCTGCCTAGCGTTGGAGAGGGATTCGCTGCGGAAGATATCGGATGAGCGTCACCGTTCCTTTATTCCGCCTATTCTGCATCAGATACCCAGAAAAGGTTGAAAGGACACCCACCGATGCAAATCTTTCGATCTTCCCTCGTCGCGCTCCTGAGCGCCGATCTCTCGCTCGCGGCGGCCGCGCAACCGAACGCGGTCCCCGGCAAGCGCGTGGTGTATTACTACCAGACGCAGTACAGCAACGGGTCCTACGTTTCTTTGGCACCCTTGTCCGCGCCGCAGAACCTGGATGCGCAAGGCCACCCCTACACCACCGATGTCCTGGTCGGTGCCTTTCACTTAGGGCAGCAGTCGGACGGCTCGCGCCTCCATCTGAACAACGACCCGCCCTCCGCGGCCAAGTTCCACAAGATGTTTCAGGAGACCGCCGCCCTCCAAGCCAAAGGTACCAACGTCAACCTCTTTTTGGGCGGCTACCAGGACGGCTCGTTCAAGGCCCTCGTCAGCGATTTCGCGACCTACTACCCGGTTCTGAAAAACGCGCTGCTCACCTACAAGTTCAATGGAATCGACCTGGACGTCGAGGACGGCGCGGAAACCACCGCGGAGATCGAAACGCTGATCGACCGGCTGCGCCGGGATTTCGGGCCTTCCTTCATCATCACTCTCGCGCCCACGGCTCTGGACCTGGCCTCGCCTTCCAGGCAGGGCGGCCTGAGCCTGATCAACTACGCGCAGCTCTACACTCAGCGGGCGTCCTCGATCAACTGGTACAACGTGCAGTTCTACAACGGGTTCGGCAGTTTTGGCACGACCTCGGGCTACGACCAGATCACGAAAGCTCGCGCAGCCGGCGGGGGAGGCTTCCCGCCTCCGTTTATAGTGGCGGGCGTTCTCTCCAATCCGGCGAACGGCTCCGGCGGCTATATCGACTACCCGGCCTTGGAAGCGAACGTGAAGGCTCTTGTTGCCCAGCATCCCCGCTTCGGCGGCGTCGACGCGTTCGAGTACTTCAACGCGAACCCAGGCGGCACGGCCCACCCGGCTCAGTGGGGCACGGGTCTCGCACACGCCATGGGCAGATAGAAGGGAGGGCTCGCCCGGGAGCCGATCACAGCTGCTCGCGCACCCCGGCCTCGCGGTGCAGGTGGCCGGCCTGGTGGGCCAGGTCTCCTTCGAGCGCGGCCTGGGCGGCCTGCTTGCGAAACGTCATCGGCAGTAGGATCCCGCGGACGTCCTCGAGCAGCAGGCCGAGGCCGGCATAGAAGGCGATGGCGGTGATAACCAGCCCGAGCACCGCGGTGGCGGTGGGCAGCGCGCCATGCAGGCCGAACTGGAGCAGCGCGGCGCACATCGACCGGGCGGCGGCAACGACCGTCATGACGCCCAGCATGGGCTTGCCCCCGATGGTGACGGCCGTGATGACCGCGAGGCAGACCGCCATGGCAAGCAGGAAGATGCCGGTGGCCGCATTGGGCGGGTCGCCGTGGAGCTGTAGGATTGCCGCGCCCTGCACCACCCAGGAAAAGCCGAAAACGCCCATGGCGGTGGCCGCGCCGGTGTCGCGGGAGAGAAAAGCCATGACGCAGGGCAGGAGCTCGAGCGGCGCGGCGAAGGCGAGGAGCACGAGGGCCAGGGTCGGCGCTTCGTTCGGGGGAATCCAGCCGAGCAGGAACGCCGAGTACAAAGCGTTGCCGATGGCGAAAGCGAAGCAGCCGAGCGGCAGGGCGCTGGCGTAGGGGCGCAGAACGATCCGGACCTGATGCTGCGTCTCGCGCCGCGCAGCGTCTTCGTCTTTGGGGGGCATGGCGGGTTAGACGCGGCGGAATCGAGCCCGGGCGGGCGAGGGTTCCCGTGGAGCGAAAGCGATTCCCGATTTGGGAATCGGCTCGCTTTTGCGCGAGAGACTGCGCTTCGGCAGCCCGAAAGCATCAGTAGAATGGAGCCGACGCGAAAGGATTCCGCACCCGATGAGCCCAAATGCCCCCCAAACGCCCCTTACCGAGCTGCCCGCCTGGAAGGCGCTTGAAGCGCACTACGCCGAGATCGAGCCGAAGCACCTCGGTGAGCTGTTCGCGCAGGACCCAAAGCGCGGGAAGAAGCTGGTCGCCGAGTTCGAGGACTTTTACCTCGATTACTCCAAGCACCGAATCACCGATGAGACCCTGCGGCTGCTGCTCCAACTTGCAAAGGAGTCCGGCGTGGCCGAGCGAAGGGACGCGATGTTCGCGGGCGAGCGCATCAACACGACCGAGAACCGGGCTGTGCTGCACGTTGCCCTGCGCGCTCCCAAGGATGCGGTCATCGAGGTCGACGGTGAAAATCAAGTCCCGTACGTGCACGAGCAGTTGGACAAGATGAGCGCCTTCGCCGAGAAGGTCCGGTCGGGTGCCTGGACCGGTCACACCGGCAAGCGGATCAAGACCGTAGTCAACATCGGCATCGGCGGGTCGGACCTGGGCCCGGTGATGGCGTACGAAGCGCTGCGCTTCTACTCGCAGCGCGACCTGGACTTCAAGTTCGTCTCGAATATCGACGGAACCGACTTCGCCGAGGCCACGCACAATCTGAAGGCCGACGAAACGCTGTTCATCATCTCGTCCAAGACCTTCACCACGCTCGAAACGATGACCAACGCGCACACCGCGCGCGACTGGGCGCTCCGGCAACTCGGGGACGAGAAGGCCGTGGCGAAGCACTTCGTTGCCGTCTCGACCGATGCCGGGGAGGTCGCGAAGTTCGGCATCGACACGGCGAACATGTTCGGGTTCCGGGACTGGGT
>CAXTTW010000160.1:0-6247 GCA_964247255.1 uncultured Acidobacteriaceae bacterium | reverse complement strand
GTGCAACTGCCCCTGGAATCTACCCCCAACTACCCGGCTAGCAATGAACGTGGCCGGACATCCGCGGACGCGGCAATGCCCGGAACTCAGCAAATAGCGGTTTTTGGGGGGATTGTGGGCTCGTTGAGAAGTGTCTGAAAACAGGAATGGTAGCGCCATCGGGGATCGAACCCGAACTCTTCGCCTTGAGAGGGCGACGTGTTAACCGGTTACACCATGGCGCCAAACACAGCAGCCGCAGGGGTGCTCACCACGACTTCCTGAACTATACCAGACCTCAACCAGAGTTCGGACCTCGCCCGCGCGCGGGGGGCACGAAGTTACTCTTGCTTGGCCCCCAGCTCGCCCCAGCGCTCGTACAGGCGGTCGAGCGCTTCCTGTGCTTCGGCCGCGGCAGCCAGGGCCGCATTCAGAGCTTCCGCGTCGGTTGCGACACGGGGGTCGTCGACCCGCGCGTGCTTTTCCGCCAAAAGGGCCTCGGCCGCCTCGATTTGCGCTTCCATCCCGTCCCACTCGCGCTGCTCCATGTAGGAGAGCTTCTTCTTTTTGCCCGCGCCGTTGCCGTTGGCGGGCGCCGAGGTCGCGGCCCCGCTCCGGCCCGTGACGCGGTTGGCGCGCTGCCACTCTTCCCACTGGCCGTAGTCGGCGAACGAGCCCGCGTTGCCCTCGCCGTCCAGGCCCAGCACCACGTTCGAGACCCGGTCCAGCATGTAGCGGTCGTGCGTGACCAGCATCAACGCGCCCGGGTGATCGAGCAGCGCCTCCTCCAGGATCTCCAAGGTCGGAACGTCCAGGTCGTTGGTCGGCTCGTCGAGCAGCAGCAGGTCCGCTGGCTCCAGCATCAGCCGCGCGATCAGCACCCGCGCCCGCTCCCCGCCCGAAAGCCGGTCCACCGGCTGGTTGAGCTGCTCGCCGGTGAACAAGAAGCGATTGGCCCAGCTCGCCACATGCAGCACCTTGCCGTTGTAGACCACCGAGTCCGAGTCGAGCGAGAGCGCCCGCCGCAGCGTCAGAGAGCAGTCGATATAGCGGATTTGCTCGAAATACACGACGCGTAGCGCGTTGGCCCGCGCCACCTCGCCCGCCTGCGGCGTCAGCTCGCCCGAAACCAGGCGCAGCAGCGTGGTCTTGCCCGCGCCGTTCGGCCCCACGAGGCCGACCCGCATGCCCGCCGTGACCGCGAAGCTCAGGTCCTTGAACAAAGTGCGGCCCTCGTACCCATACGTCAGCCCGTCGATGACCACCAGCCGCTTGGTCTTGCGGTCGGTCGCGGAGAAGTCGATCCCAGCCGTGCCGCCCGAGGCGCGCGTCCGCATGCCCTGGAGCTCGCCGATCAGCGCGTTCGCGTTGTCGATGCGCGCCTTGGACTTGGTCGTCCGCGCCTTGGGCCCTCGGCGCAGCCACTCCGTCTCGATCCGGACGCGGTTCTCGAGCGACTCCTGCCGCTTGCCCTCGGCTTGCAGGTACTCTTGCTTCTTCTCGAGAAACGTCGAGTACGGCCCCGCGAACCGCAGCATCCCGTCCGGGTAGGCCCGGCTCAGCTCGGCAGTTTCGTTCGCCACGCCTTCCAGAAAGTACCGGTCGTGCGAGACCACGATCGACGCGAACGCGGCCTGGCGCAGCATCTCCTCCAGCCACTCGATCCCCTGGAGGTCCAGGTGATTGGTCGGCTCGTCCAGAAGCAGAATGTCCGGCTGCTGGATCGCTGCTTCGGCAATGGCCAGCCGTTTGCGCCAGCCGCCCGAGTATGCCGCCGCCTCGTCGCCGAGCGAGGCGAACCCGGTCCGCCCAAACGCCTCCCGCACCCTTTGCTCGCGCTCATTCCCCGGCACCGCGGCCCGCTCCAGCGCGCTCTCGAGAACGGCGCGCACCGTGGCTCCGGCAGGGAAGGCCGACTCCTGCGCGATATAGGTCACGCGTGCCCGCTTGCGCAGGCTCACCTCACCCGTGTCCGGCTCGACGTCCCCGGCGAGGATCTTGAGCAGCGTGGACTTGCCCGCCCCGTTCGGCCCAATTAGCGCGAGCCGGTCGCCGTCGTTGACGGTGAGCGAGATATCGCGAAACAACGGCTGCGCGCCGAAGCGCTTGGTGATGCTTTGTGCATTCAGAATAAGCAAGACGATTCCTTACATCTCGATGAAGGTGAGAGAGCCAGGTGTACTTCCACCGACCGCATCCTCAATCACCTTAATGTGAGGCTCGACAGCGGGCCAGCGATTGCTCCCAAGGACGACGACTCCGAATGGTCGGCCCTTCAGGTTTTACTGATAGGAAAGCTTCTGGTCTGCCGTAACAAAGACTGCGAAGCCGGCCTCTTCCGCAAGTTTTAGAAGAGCCCCGTTTTTCACCCCGTCCCAGCCGAGATGTCGGGCCGTGTAGACCTCATGGCCACTCAGTCGCGGGCGCAGGTCGTGCGGGACATCCTCGTCGAGCAGGACCTTCATGCGGCGGTGCGATGCTTCCGCGCAAACTCGAGAATGCCGCGTATCTGCGCGACTGTCACAGTAGGAAAGTTGCGGTGCATCGCTTCGATGTCGAAGCCATCCTCGGCCCAGCTCACGAACGTTTCCGGCGGCACACGCGTCCCTATTACGGTCGGTTGACCGCCTCGCCGTCCCTCGACTTGCTCTACATACTCACATCTAGTCCAGTCCATAGATCCTTCTTTCGGGCGGAAATTAACGCAAAGCCACCATGCTCACCGCCTCCGCGATCTCCGCATACGGCCCCTTGTGATCCTCGATTTGGCCGTGCTCGAACCGCCAGATGCGCGTGCCCACGTCGTCGATCAGGTCGCGGTCGTGCGTCACCAGCAGGACGGTTCCTTCGTATTTCTGCAAGGAAGTGTTGAGCGCGTTGATCGCCTCGAGGTCCAGGTGGTTGGTGGGCTCGTCCAGGATCAGGACGTTCGGTTTGAGCAGCATCAGTTTGCAGAACAGGAGCCGCGCCGCCTCGCCGCCCGAGAGCGCGTCGGTCTTCTTCAAGCCCTCTTCGCCCGAAAACAGCATTTGGCCCAGCAGCCCGCGGATCTCTTCCTTGGTCTTCTTCGTATCCCACCGGTACAGCCACTCAAACACCGTCGTCCCATGCTCGATTGCGCCCGTGTGATCCTGCGGAAAATACCCGATCTGCGCCTCGTGCCCCCACTTCACCATGCCGCCGTCCACCGTGAAGCTGGGCTCGAGCTCAGGCATCCCGGCCAGAAGGCTTTTGAGCAGTGTCGTCTTGCCCTGCCCATTGCGCCCCATCAGGCATACTTTCTCGCCGCGCATCACGGTCGCGGTAAACGGCTTCACCGCGCCCTCGCCGTCGTAGCTTTTGCGCACGCCCTCGATCTCGATGGTCTGCTTGCCGCTCGGGCGGTTCTGCTCGAAGCGCAGGTACGGCCGCTGGATATTGGACCGCGCCAGCTCGCTGGTCTGCAGCCGCTCCACTTCCTTCTTCCGGCTCGTCACCTGGCTCGACCGCGTACCCGCCGCGAACCGCGCGATGAACTCGTTGAGCTGGGCGATCTTCTTCTCGCGCTGCTCGTTCGCGCTTTCCAGCTGCGAGCGCACCTGCGTCTTGGCCGCGACCATGTCGTCATAGCCGCCGGTGTAGGTGATGATCGTCTGGTAATCGATATCCGCGATGTGCGTGCACACCGCGTTCAGGAAGTGCCGGTCGTGCGAGATGGTAATCAGCGTCCCTTCGAACTTGAGCAGGAAATCCTGGAGCCACTGGACAGATTCGAGATCGAGATAGTTCGTCGGCTCGTCCAGCAGCAGCGCCTGCGGGTTGCCGAACAAAGCCTGCGCCAGCAGCACCCGCACCTTCTCGCCGCCCTGGATCTCGCTCATCTTGCGCTCGTGAAGGTCGTCCGCGATGTCCAGGCCCTGGAGCAGGATTGCCGCGTCGGACTCAGCCGAGTACCCGTCCTCCTCGCCCACGATGCCTTCGAGCTCGCCGAGGCGCATGCCGTCCTCGTCGGTCAGCTCGGCCTTGTTGTAGATCCGGTCCCGCTCTTCAAGCGCCGCCCACAGCCCCTTGTTGCCCATGATGACCGTGTCGATCACCCGGAAGGCGTCGAATGCATACTGGTCCTGGCGCAGCACGCCGAACTTGCGCGGACGCACCACGGAGCCCTTCTGCGCGTCGAGCTCGCCGGTCAAGACCTTCATAAAGGTCGACTTGCCCGCTCCGTTGGGCCCGGTCAGGCCGTAGCGCCGCCCGGGGATGAACTGGGTAGAGACGTCCTCGAATAGAACCTTTGAGCCGTAACGCATGCTCACACCGCTGACTGAAATCATTCTCGCGTTCTCTCGTAAGCGGTTCCGCGGGGGAGGCGGATCGCTGGTTTTTCTGAAGGATTTGGCGCGGGGCGCTGTACAACCCTGCTTTCTCTATGGTAACGCAGGCTTTTCAAGCTGGCTTTGAACTCATCGCGGATGGGGGAGGCGAGATCTCTTCGGCACAATAAGCGAAAGCCAAACACCCGGTACGAAGTGCGCGCCGGCCGCGCAGGCGGTTTGGCTTTTGCGCTCTAGGCGAAAAACCTCGAAACCACCACGTTCGTCACGAACGCCGCCCCGTACGCCAGCACCGTCATGTACGCGAACTGCAGCGCCGGCCACTTCCAGCTGTTGGTCTCCCGCCGCACCACCGTCAGGGTCGAGAAGCACTGCATCGCGAACGCGAAAAAGACTACCAGTGCCATCGCCCCGCCCAGCGTCAGGTCCGCGTGCAGGGCCTGCTGCAGGCCGAGCTGGTGAGTTTCCGGGTCCATCCCGTAGAGCGTCCCCAGCGTGCCCACGATGACCTCCCGCGCGATGATTGAGGACAGAAGGCCGATCCCGATTTTCCAGTTGAACCCCAGCGGCGCGATCACCGGCTCGATCCACCGGCCCAGCGTGCCGATCACCGAGTGCGCCAGCGTCGGCAGCGTGACCTCGCCCGCTCCGAAATGCAGAGGCACGTGGCTCAACACCCACAGCGCGATGGTCACCGCCAGGATGATGGTTCCGGCCTGCTTGAGAAACACCCCGCCGCGGTCCACCAGCCGGTGCCCGATCTGGTGGATCGTGGGCGTCCGGTATTGCGGCAGCTCCAGGATGAATGGGGCGGAAGACGCCTTCAGGATGGAGGACTTGAGCAGCCGCGCCGTCATCAGAGCCGCCAGGAACCCGAGCGCGTACAGCCCCAGCATCACCGCGGCCTGCAGCCCGAAGAAGTCGCCCAACAGGTGCTTGTTCGGCACGAACGCCGCGATCATCAGCAGGTACACCGGCAGGCGCGCCGAACAGGTCATGAATGGCGCGACCAGGATCGTCGCGAACCGGTCGCGCTTGTTCTCGATCGTCCGCGTCGCCATGATCGCCGGCACCGCGCACGCATAGGCTGAGAGCAGCGGGATAAACGCCTTCCCGTTCAGTCCGATCGCCCGCATCACCCGGTCCGCGATCAAGGCCGCCCGCGCCAGGTAGCCTGTGTCTTCGAGCAGGCCGATAAACAGGAACAACAGCAGAATCTGCGGCAAAAAGATGAGAACCGAAGCCACGCCTTTCCAGATTCCATCGATGAGCAGGGAAGAGAGCCATGCGGGATGGATGAACGGCCCGAGCCGGTTTCCCATCCCGTTCAACAGATCCTGCGACCAGTCGGAAAATGGCAGCCCGACCGAAAACACGATCTGAAACACTCCGATCACGACCGCGAGAAAGATCAGCGGACCCCATAGACGGTGGAGCAAGATATTGTCCAGCTTGCGCGTCCACTCCGGCGACAATGGCGCCTTATACCGGGTCCGCGTGCTTACCCCGGTGGCCCACTGCCGGTACGACCGCGCATTGCCGACCACCGGCAGCTCCAGCTTGGATGGGCCGCTGAGCGGGCCCTTCTGCGCCAGGAATCGCCCGATCGCCTCGATGCCCATGCCGCGCGCGCCGGAGATCTTGGCCACCGGCACCCCGAGCTCCCGCGCCAGGGCAAGCGGGTCGGCCGCGCCCCCGCGCTCCTCCATCAGGTCCGTCATGTTCAATAGCACCAGCGTCGGCAGCTTGAGCGCCAGCACCGGCGCGGCCAGCATCAGCTGCCGCTGGAGGTGCAGCGAGTCCAGCACCAGCAGCACCGCGTCCACCGGCGGCGAGCCCGCCATCTCCCCCCGCAGCACCTCGACCGCCACCCGCGCGTCCTCGGAGTAGGAGTCGAGCGAGTAGATCCCCGGCAGGTCAATCAGCGTCAGATCGGGCCGCTGAATCCCCGCCAGCTT
>CAXTTW010000159.1:0-6254 GCA_964247255.1 uncultured Acidobacteriaceae bacterium | reverse complement strand
GCGAAAACTCCTCCGGCCCCTTGGGCAGCCCGGCGAGCAAGGCGGCCTCAGGCAAGGTCAGGTCCAGGGCGTGCTTTGAGAAGTACAGCTCTGCCCCAGCCTCGAAGCCGTACGCTCCATGGCCGAGGTAGATCTGGTTGCCGTAAAGGGTGAAGATCTGCTCCTTGGTGAAGGAGCGCTCGATCTGGATGGACAGCAGCGTTTCCTGGAGTTTGCGGCCGGCGGTGCGCTCGTCGGACAAAAACAGGTTGCGCGCCAGCTGCATGGTGAGGGTGGAGGCACCCTGGGCGCGCCCGTGGGAGCGCAGGTCGTGCCACGCGGCCCCGACGACTCGAAAGGGGTTGACCCCGAAGTGGTGCGCGAACCCCTTGTCCTCGATCGAGATGACAGCCTGGCGCAGGATGGGCGCGAACCCGTCGTAGGGCACGGGAACGCGCCGCTGGAGCGCGAACGCCCCGAAACGCTCGCCGTGGACGTCATAAAGCTCGGTAATGGTGGAGGGGTGAAACTGTTCGAGCTCGGCGACCTCCGGCAGATCGACGGAGTCGACCAAGACCAGCCCGGCGAGCGACCCGAAGGCCGCCGCGAGAACGCACAACGCGAAGACAACGGCGCGGCGCAGCTTTTGCCGCCGCGCAGCCTCACGGAGCAGGGCGTTGCGGATGGCCGGGCGGGCGGTGCTCAGGGCTGCGGACCTAGCTCTGCTTGCCCTTGAGCAGGTCGAGCGCCTTGTTGAGCTGGTCGTCGACGCGCGGGTGGTTGGGGGCGGCGGCAGGGTTCTCGTCCTGCTCGGCCAGGAACTGGTCAATGGAGAGCGAGGCCTGGACGTTCGGCTTGACCGCGTTTTCCTGGATCGGCTTGCCGTCGGGCGCGTTGTATTTGGCCACGGTCAGCAGAAGAGCCGCGCCGCCGGGCATGTCGATCGTCTTCTGCACGGTGCCCTCGCCGAAGGTGCGATCCCCAACCAGATCGCCGCGCTTGGCGGACAGCACGGCGGCGGCGGCGATCTCGGCGGCCCCGGCGGTTCCGTGGTTAATCAGGATCGCGAGCGGTGCGGCCGTGACGAAGTGTTGCGGGTCAGCGGTAAAGGTTTGCGTAGGGAACTTTTGCCCGCTCAGGCTCGCGATGGTGCCGGACTGGAGAAAGGCATTGGCCAGGCGAACGCCCTGCTGCTCGTCCCCGGTGGCGACGTCGCGGAGGTCGAGCAGGATCTTCTTGTTCTTCGCCGCTTTCAGCGCGGCTTCAAGCTCGGAGACGCGCTCCTTCGTGAGCACGGCGGGCTTGAGATACAGGATGCTGCCGTTTTCGTACGGCTGGCTGCCGAGCGCCGGAGAGGGGGCGGGGCCGCGCACCAGCTTCTTGGTGACGGGGTCTTCCTTGCCGGGCACGATCAGATCGAGCGAGACAGGGGTGCCGGCCTTGCCTTCGAGCAGCAGGCGGATCATCGCGGCCGAAAGGTCGTGCGTGCTCTTGCCGTCAATGGTTTCAATCACGTCGCCGTCCTGCAGGCCCTGCTTGTCGGCGGGGCTGCCGGGCAGAATGGAGACGACAGTCGCGTAGCCGAACCGCTTGTCCACGTGCAGGCCGACGCTTTCCGCGCTGCCCGGGGCCGCCGCCGCCGCCGCGGCCTTGTAGGCCTTGTACTCTTCGGGCGTCAAGTAGCTGGAGTCCGGGTCGAGCGACTCGAGAAAACCGTGGAGCGCGCCGTCGGTGACCGCGGGCAGGCTCGGCTGCACGACGTAGAAGTTCTGGATCTTGCGCAGGACCTCCTCGTACACGCCCATCTGCTTATAGGCGCTGCCGTCGGTAGCGACGCCGCCCGCGCGCACGCTGGCCGGGAGGGTCGCGCCGATAAGCACCAGGGCGGCAACGGTGACGGCCAGGCCGAAGGTGGAGCGTTGAAAGGTTTTGGACATGGCGGAAGGATCCTTTGCAGCTTCCAGCATACCGCGCCGCACATGCGGCGACACGCGGACCAGCAACGCAGCCTCGGTTCAGCGAGCGGCAGCGTATCGTAGCCGAGAGGTATTCTGCCGTGACCCCCCGCATCCTCGGCGTCATCCCCGCCCGCCTCGCCTCCACTCGCCTGCCACGCAAGATGCTCCGCACCCTCGCCGGCGAGCCCATGCTGGCCTGGGTTTATCGCGCCGCGCGCGCTTGCCCCGCGCTCAACGAGGTCCTGATCGCCACCGACGCGCAGGAGATCATGGACTTAGCCCAGCAGCTCGGGTTCCCCGCGGTCTTCACGCCGGACTCCTGCCGGTCCGGCACCGATCGGGTTCACGCCGTTGCTGAAAATGTCCGCGCCGACATCTACGTCAACCTCCAGGGCGACGAGCCGCTGCTACAGCCCGAGCACGTGGAGGCGCTGCTTGCGCCCATGCTCGCCGACCCCTCGATGGGCGTCAGCACCCTGGCCACGCCCTGCCCGGCGGCGCTGTTCCCATCCCCGCACGCGGTCAAGGTGGTG
Organism: uncultured Acidobacteriaceae bacterium; assembly: GCA_964247255.1. Lineage (GTDB taxonomy): Bacteria > Acidobacteriota > Terriglobia > Terriglobales > Acidobacteriaceae > EB88. Next base: position 3,784 of record CAXTTW010000159.1, on the reverse strand, counting down.
CGCGCGCTCGACGGACAGGCCTTGTACTTCTCTCGCGCGCCCATTCCCTGCGACCGCGACGGCGCGGGCACGCACACCCCGCTCAAACATCTCGGCCTTTATGCCTTTCGCCGCGAGGCGCTCGACCGGTTCGTGAGCTTCCCCCAGAGCCCGCTCGAGCAGACCGAGAAGCTCGAACAGCTGCGCCTGCTCGAGAACTGCTTCCCCGTCCACGTCGCCCTGACCCCGCATGACACCCGCGGCGTGGACACGGAGGAGGACCTGCAAGCGGTCGAGGCTCTGCTGCGCGCCGGGCCGCCCTTTAAAATCACCTAACGATGGACTTCGAACAGCTCCGCACCTTTATCGAGGTCAGCCGGCTCCGGTCGTTTTCCCGCGCCGCCGAGAAGCTGGGCGTAACCCAGCCGGCCATCTCGGCGCAGATCCGCACGCTCGAAAGCGAGGTCGGCGCGCGCCTGTTCGACCGCGACGGCGGCAAGGTCACCTTTACCGCAGCCGGCCGGGTCTTCGAGCCCTTCGCCGAGCACGTGCTCTCCTGCCACGCCCATATCGGCATCACGATCGCGGAGCTGCACCGGTCCCCGCGCGGCGAGGTGGCCATCAGCGCCAACGAGGCGACCAGCCTTTACATTCTCCCAGCCGTCTTCGCCGCGTTCAAGAAGCAGTACACCCGTGTTGCCTTGAAGATCGTCCGCGCCGACCGCTCGCACATCCTTGAGGACGTCATCAACCGCGAGGTCGACTTCGGCGTCGTGAGCCTGCCGGTCAAGGACGCCCGGCTCACCATCGAAAGCATCCATCGCGACGAGGTTGCGCTCGTAACTGGGCCCGCGCACCCCCTGGCCAACCGCGAAACCGTCGCCATCGCGGAGCTGCTCGAGCACCCGCTCCTTCTGCCCAAATCCGGCCGCCAGCGCGAGCAGATCGACGACTTCTTCCGCGCGGAGGATGTGCACCCGCGCGTGGCCATGGAGGTGGAATCGAGTGAGCTGCTCAAGCGGCTCATCGGCGCGGGCCTGGGCATGGGCTTCCTACCGCGGGCCGTGGTCGCCGGCGACGTGGCCCTGGGGGCGCTGCACATCTGCAACGTCGAAGGGCTGCGCTTGTCGCGCGAGCTGGCGCTGGTCTTCCTCAAGGAGAAGACGTTATCCCGCGCGGCGCACGCGTTTCTGGAAATCGCCACCGGCCAGAACCGGATCGCGCCCGCCGCGCCGGTGAAAGCGGTGCGCGGCCGGTAAGTTCTTCAGGTTAGCTTAAGGTAAGTGCCTCACAAAAGAGCACTTAGAGAAAGTTGCGCGAAACTCTCTGGGACAAACGCGTGTTTTCTTTCCCGTAGCACGGAGGTACAACATGCGCAGCACACGGAAGATAACGAAGTGGATGACGGGCGCGGCTTTTCTCGGCGTGCTCGCCCTGGCTGTTCCTCACCAGGCGCAAGCCCAGGTCTCATTCGGGATCGGCGTCGGCACGTACCCGGCCCCGGTGTACGGCTACGCGCAGCCCTACGTCGACCCGTACGCATACAGGCAGTACCAGCAGCAGCGCTGGTACGAGCACGAGCAGCGCGAGCGCTGGGAGCGTGAGCGCGCCGAGGAGTTCCGCCGCGAGCAGTGGCAGGCGGAGCGCTACCGCGACCACGAGTGGCGCGAGCACGACGGCTACCATGGCGACCACGACCGCCGCTGGTAAAGGGGGAAGGGTTGAGGGGGGAATGTCCGGCGACGGGCTGCTGAGGATTTGACCGGAGACTAGAAGCCCAAAATCAGGGTCCTCCTGAGCGCAGCGAAGGACCTGCTTCTTGCGCGCTGCAGGAGAAAAGCAGGTCCTTCATCGCTTCGCTCCTCAGGCTGACCCCTGGTCTTTGACCGACCCTTCTCCTTCTACCCTTCACCCTCTACCCCTGCTTCTCCCCCAGCGCGGGGAACGCGGTAATACGCAGCTTGGCCGCCGCGTACGGGACCAGCGTCAGCGTCTCCTCCGCTTCCGCGCTGGCGACCGGGCTCTGCGGGGGCGCGGCGGCCACGCCGTCCTCCGCCTGCCACCTGGGCAGCTTGCGCGCCTTCACCGTCATCGTCACCGGGGCTTCAGTTCGCGCGAACGGTCTGGTCCCGACCGCGTTTTCCCGAACGACGGCCGTTCCCGGCGCGACGGCGTAGTTCCACGCGCCTGACGGGAACACCTGCCAGTCGGCGGTCATGCCCCGGTCCCGCAGCTTGACCCAGCTTTCGCCCACCGGCAGCGAAAACACCAGCGGCCCCCGCTCCAGAGCGACTGAGTCGTTGTACCAGCGGCTCGCGCGCGGCTGCATGGGGAACTCGAGCTCGACTACGTCGCCCGCTTTCCACGTCCGCTTGATGCTCGCAAAGGTTCCCGGAGCGGGCGCGGCTTCGGACTTGCCGTTGACCTTGACTGACGCCCCGGCGGCCCAGGCCGGCACGCGCACCATCAGCGGGAACGCCGCTGGTTTGTCCGGGGTCACGGTCAGCTTCACCGTCCCGCGGAAGGGATATTCCGTCTCCTCGAGCACGTGCACCGGGACGCCAGCGACCTTTGTCTTCACGGAACAGGGCGCGTAGGCCGCCGCGACCAGCCCGGCCTTTCCGCCCATCCACAAGCTGGACGTGAACTTCGGCCAGCCCTGATGGAAGTTTGCCGCGCAGCAACCGAAGTTCGGCTCGAGACCGTACAGGTTCGACTCCGGCCCGTCCGTGGTCCAGGGCTGGTGGTGCAGCGAGCACTCCACCTGGTTCGGCTCCTGGTTGTACTGGTGCGCCCACATATCGTCTGAAAAGGTGCCGGGCAGCGCGTTATACGCAAGTTTTTCGAGCCGGTCGCCCATTGACGGATCGCCCAGGATTGCCATGGATTGCTCGAGCGAGTACATCGCCTCCACTACCGCGCATAGCTCGATGCCCTGCGAGGGATTCGGCCCGGCCAGGTGCTCGTCGGCCGAGAACATCCCGTTCGGGATGCCGTGATATTTGTCCAGCGCCGCCAGCTGCTGCCCGAAGCCGGCCCGGTCCGCCGGGCTGCCCGTCAAGAGCCACGCCACCGGCGAGGCCTTGAGCGCCTGCGCGTTGTTCACCCCGTGGGTCGAAAGCGCCGCGTCCTTCAGACCGTTCGCCGTCGCTTCCGGCTCCTTCTGGTCCAGCCCCAGCGTGGCGCGCGTCATCTTTTGCGTGTACTTGAAGTCGGCAAACTGCCCCTGCCAGTCGAATCCCTGGCTGTGCAGCAGCGCGGCGAGCTCCAACAGCGACGGGTCCTGCGTGCGCCCGTAGAGCCACAGGACCGTGAGCGTGTTGTCCTGCCAACGAAACTTGCCCCAGTCGCGCAGCGGCCTGCCGGGCAGCGCCTTCTGCTGGTAGGCGAAGTACTTCGCCATGAACGGGACGACGCGCGGATCGTCCGAGGCCTCCGCGTACTGCGCCAGGACCTTGAGCGCGACCATGCGCGGCCACCAGTCGTCGTTGGTCTTCGGGCCGAACATCCCATCGGGTGTCTGACTGGTCAGCATCCAGTCGATGTACCGCTGCGCCTTTGCCTTCAACTTGTCGTCCTCAAGCAGCACGGCAAGCGGGTACAGACCGTCCAGGAAGTACGGCCCGCGCTCCCAGCTCTCGCCCGTGCCGCCCAGCCAGCCGGAGTTCGGCCCCACATCGGCCCAGGTCTCATCCAGGTGGCCGCCCAGCCCATCGGCCTGCGTTCGCAGCTGCGCCTTGAGCCAGCCCGCGGGCATCACCGCGCCTAGCGGCAGCAGCTCGAACGCCCTCGGCTGCAGCTGCGC
>CAXTTW010000158.1:0-6278 GCA_964247255.1 uncultured Acidobacteriaceae bacterium | reverse complement strand
TCCGTGCCGAGCGCCCAGCAGGGGAGCGCGGCGGCGACCAGGATCGCGGGCATGACGAACAAGTACCCTCGCCGCAGCGGGAGAAAGAGCGAGCCGAAACGCCTGGGCCGGGCGAGCCGGATGAGCGTTCGCTGGCCCTGCTGCTCGAGTATGGCTGTCTGCATGCCTGCCTTTGCCGTCGATCGGCTTTAGTGAACGTAGAACGCGGAGTTGGTGGCCAGGTTGAAACCGGCTTCAACACCCCGGTAGAGGAAAGTCTTCCCTATGCTGGACGGAACGTAAAGAATGTCGCCGTCGGAAACCAGGATGTCGGCCTGTTTGCCGAGCAGAACATGCTTGAGATCGAGGTCCACTTGCTCGCGGCCCGCAGGCAGCTTGCGGATCAGCTTTGTCTTCGAAAGAGCGGCCGTCTTGTTCATTCCGCCGGCGAGCGAGAGGGCCTCGATAAGCGAGAGCCGCTCGTTGTTGTCGACCAGAATGCCGCCGGGGCGCAGGACATCGCCGATGATGTAGATCACGCCCGCTTTCGCGACGACAACCGTGTCCCCAGGTTGGATCACCGGATTGACCTGGGCATGGAGAGCCGCCGGGGTCGGCTGGAGCGCGATCTGCTCGGGGTGTTCTTTGTCGCCGCGGTGCACGATCGAGACCAGGCGGCCAGCCGTCGAGGACACACCGCCCGCGAGCGAAAGCATGTCGAGCAGCCTGCGCGAGCCGAGCGTCGGGTACACGCCCGGAGTGCGCACCTCCCCGAGAACGGTCGCCCCCTGCGAGGCGAACTCCGTTTCCGAAATGCTGACATGCGGGTTCAGGAGCAAGCCGCTCGTCCGGTAGGCAGTTTCAAGAGCGGCGGCCGCTTGCTGGGTGGTCAAGCCGGCCAGGCGAACGGCTCCGAGAACGGGCAGGTCGGCCTCGCCGTTCTGGCCGACACGCACGGAAGCGCTCAGCTCCGGCGTTTCAAAGACGACGACATTCAGGAGATCTCCGGGGCCGATCGAAATGGAGGGAGCCTGGTCGCCGAGAACCTCGGTTTGCGCAGGGGCCGGAGTGCCGGCCTGCCGCAGGGATTGCGACTCGGTTTGCGCCGCAGGTGCCTGTGCATTGGCTTCGCTGGTGAACAGGCAGGCGAGCAGCGTGGCGGCGATGCCGGCGTAAAGGTATCTACTGTTCCGCATCCATGCCTCCGCCATAGCCCGCGCCGTAGGTCGAGTTGTAGCTGTAGTTGTAGCGCTTCGAATAGGTGTAGTAGTTCTCGAGCCGCAGATCGACGTCGTTGACGATGATTCCTTGGACGCGCGCGTTAACGCGGCGCATCTGTTCGCGGACGCGGAGAAGAGCCTTCTTCCGCGTTACCCCGGACCGAACCAGGATGAAGCTGGCGTCCACCTGAGGGGCAAGCGAGAGCGTGTCGGCGACGGCGAGGATCGGCGAGGTGTCGAGGATAATGTGGTCGTACTCCGAGCGCCAACGCTGGAGCAGCTCTTCCATCGACCGCGAAGCGAGCGCTTCGCCGGGGTTGACGGTGACCGGCCCGCGGGTCACGAGCGTGAGGTTCGGCAGATCCGGCAGGGGCACCTCGTAGGCGCTACCCTCGTTTTCCCGTACGAGCAGGGTCGAGAGACCGAATCGGTTGGAGGTGCGGAATTTCATGTGCAGCGTGCCCTTGCGCAGGTCGGTGTCGACCAGCAGCACGCGAGCCGACCGCCGCGCAAAGGAGATCGCCAGGTTCGCCGCGCAGGTGCTTTTGCCTTCCGTGGCGAAAGAACTAGTCAGCAGCAGAAGCTTCGGCTCCCGGTCGACAGCCGAGAGAAGAATCGAGGAACGAAGCGTCCGGAATCCCTCCGAAACATAGGACTGCGGCTCGGTATAGGAGATCAGGTCGGGGGAGACCCGCGACATGCGCTCCCGTTCGGCCTCGGCCGCAGCGGTGCCGGACGCGGCTACCACCTTCTTCTGCGCCGGCTCGAAATGGGGGATGACCGCGAGCGCCGGCAGCCCGGTGACCGACTCGGCATCGTCCGAGGTTCGAATCGTGTCGTCGATGGTTTCGGCGAACAAGGCGAGAATCAGCCCGAGCACCAACCCGGCCCCGAGACCGATGCCCGCATCGTTGCGTTTGATCGGAAAGACTGGAATCGCGGGCGGCGTCGCCTTGTCGACGACGTCGATCTGGTTCGCATTCAGACCGGCCGTGATCCCGGCTTCCTTTAAACGCGTCTGAAGCGCGTCGTACAGGTCCGAAGCCGAGTCGGCGCCGTGCTTCAGAATCTGATACTCGGCCGAGGTACGGTTCTGCTGGTAGGTTTGCTGCTTGGCTCCATCGAGTCTTTGCCGCATGAGATTTTCCGTGCTAGCGGCAGTATCGAACTCGACCTGGAAGCGCCGCTGGAGATTTTTGATCTCTCCCGCAATGTCCTCCCGCACCTTCGCAAGCGACGCATCGACCTCCTTCAAGCGCGGCCATTGCGGGCCGAACTTGGACTGCAGCTGCGCCTGCTGGACGGTCAAAGCCGCTTCCTGCTGCTGCAGCTGGGACAGCGTCGCCGAAGGCGCGACAGATAACAGGAGCTCCGGGTTGCCGGAGAGCGCCATCCGGTAGCGGGCTTCCTTCACGACCCGGTCCGCCTGCGCTTCGGAAAGTTGCTGATTCGCGATCCGGAGGTTATCAAGAGTGATGTCTTCGCCATTCCCGTTCGGGTCGACGCCGATCAGATTGTTCTGCTTCTGGTAGCTTGCCAGGTCGTCCTGCGCCTGCGTCACCTGGTTCTTGAGGTTGTCAAGCTGCTTCGCGAGCCAGTCGGAGATGCGCGTCGTACCCTCGTAGCGCACGCGCAGGCTGCGGTCGATATACTTCTCGACGATCATGTTGGCGATTTCGGCCGAAACGACCGCGCTTTGGTTGCGAAAACGCACTTCAACCAAGTCCGTTCCCGGCTTGGTGGTGATCTTCGACGAACCCTTGAAAATGGCCAGGATTTCCTTGCGCTGCCCCGGAGAAAGCTTTCCGCTATAAGGGTGGCGCACAAAGACCTGCGCGAAAGGTTCCTTATGGTACAGGTCGAGCGTGTTGATCACGTCGAGCGACACCGTATCGCTTTGCATGATGGCGATTTCGGTGGCCGTGCGCTCGATGCTGGCCTCGATCCCGCCCTGCTGTTCCTGCACCAGGTCCGTGATGCCGATGTTGCTCTGCTTGCCTGAGTTGATGTCGAGCAGTGAGATCGCTTCAAACTGCGGGATGGTCGTCAGAATGTAAACGGCCGCAAATGCAAGGCCGACGACGATGCCGGCCAGGATCAGCCACTTGCGCTTGATTAGAATCTTGCGGACGTCGCTCGGCGTGATGATCGCCTGCTCGGGAGCGAGCAGCGGTTCGTTCGCGAACCGCGCAGACTGGACAGCTGGGCCTTCCATGCTAGAAGGCTCCTTTGGCGCTGATGCTTTTCAAATCGTGGCTCCCAGGGCAAATGGTTGCAAGTGATACAGGAGAAAACAACGCGGCACCAAATGAGGGGCCGCTTTTATGCGTCACACATGAGCGGCGCAAGAACCCGGCGGCTTGCACTGTGAATTGCATTGCGTATCCGGAGACAACGAAGCATCGTCGCCCAGGACACTGTGCTTGGAGACACCGCTGCTTCCCCAGACCATTCCGCCTTTCGCTCGCCGCCGCGCGGCACTCGTTGGACTTTCGCCCACCTCTTCTATCGGCACTTCGGGCCAGTTTGTTCAGTGCCCGAGAAGAAATGTTTTCGATCGTAACCGGGATGATCGAGCTCAGGCCAACCCGATAGCCCTTCCGGATTGGCCGGAAGCCTCAAGTTCCACCTGAGTGTAGCCAAGTTGTTTAGGGGGGTCAAACAAAGATTGGGTACGGGGTACGCCGAAGGTGTCCTAAAGAGCACCCTTGCCGCGGGGCTCGTCAGCCTGCATGGGTGAAGACGGCGTGGCGGTTCCCGCCGTTTTGCTTCGCGCGGTACATGGCCTTGTCGGCCCGCACCATCAGCTCGGAAGCGTTGCCGCCGTGCTCGGGCGCGAGCGCCACTCCCATGCTCGCGCTCAGCTGGATGGGGCGGCCATCCACGACGTGCGGCGGCCCAAGCGCGAACAGGAGGTCGTTGATCACGCTTTCCGCATCTTCTTGACGGCTCACCTCGTCCAGAATGATCGTGAACTCCTCGCCGCCGGTACGGGCAACCGTGTCCACCGAGCGCAGACGCTGCCGGAAGCGCGCCGCCACCTCGCGCAGACAACTGTCGCCCGCCGCGTGGCCGTAGGCATCGTTGATCTGCTTGAAGCGGTCCAGGTCCACGCACACCACCGCCACGCCGGTGCCGTTCCGGGCCGACTTGGCCAGGGCGTGCTCCATGCGGTCGTGCAGGAGCAGCCGGTTGGGCAGGCCTGTCAGCGGGTCGTGGTTGGCAAGATGCACCAGCTTGTCGCGCGCGCGAACCTCGGCCGTAATGTCCTTGGCGACGAGCAAGCGCGCTTCCCTGCCCTGAAAATGGACACGCTGGAGCGAAACCTCGACAGGCACCACGCTGCCTTCCTTGGTTTCGAAGGACATCGTGTGCGCACCCAAGGGCTCCGGCGCGACCTCCCGGAGCTCCCCGGCGGTGCCGGCGAGGCTCCAGTTCATCTCGGTGATCCCAACCGGGCCTGCCTGGTCTTCGGCCAGCAGGTTTTCGACGGTGAGGTGGTGCAGGTCGCTCGCGCCCCATCCGAAGGTGCGCACGGCGGCATCGTTAACCTCCAGCAGACGGGTCGTGTCGGCTTCGAAAATCCACATGGGCAGCGGATTGCCGTGGAACAGGCTGCGGTACTGCTCGCGCTCCCGCTCCGTAAGAGCGAGCTCGTTTTCAAACAGGATCAGCAGCATGCCGAGCACCACGGCAAGGCCGGGCACGGCCCAGAACTCGGGATTGACCGACACGTGGGGCCACCATCGGGGCACCAGCACGGCCAAACCGACCGCACCCGACCAAGCGAACATGCCCCCCGCGGCGACACCCAAGCCAACGGTGCGGCGTCCTCCGCAGGCCGCATACAGCAGGCCGTCGAGCGCGAACAGCTCTACGCACAAAGCGGACATGGCGCTGAATTCACGTCCGCCCATGAAGGCGAGGAGGCTCCATTGCGAGCAGGCCAGCAGCATGAGCGTACCGGCAAGCGCCACCGGCCACCGGCACAGCTCGCTGCGCCACAGCAGTACCAGCACGAGTCCTTGCAGGAGCAGGTCGCAAGGGACCAGAAACGCCGGCCACTGCAGGTTGAGGAAGTACAGCGCGGTGAGCGCGAGAACCGGCAAGGCCAGCCCGGCGAGTACGGCAGCGCGGCGGCGAAACGGCTCCGAGGGCGGCAGGGCGACCAGAAAACAAAATGCGCCCAGAAGCAGGGTAGTCCCGGACAGCGCGCTGGCGCCGAGCTGAACGGACGGGCTCTGCGGGAAGAAGAAGAGGACCGAAAAGTTGGCCAGAATGCTGGACCAGCCCAGCAGCCAGAACCGGAGCTGCTCCGTACGCCGCCGCCGGTACATGGCCGCGAACAGCAGCAGGAGCAGAAGGATCACCGAAAAGTTCAAGAGTGCGGCTTGCCGCAAGGTCCCTCCTTTCGCTTTCCGATGCAAGGCGACGACGTCCGCGCGGAGATGGCGGGTGGTGGGCGGTGAGGGACTTGAACCCCCGGCATCCTGCTTGTAAGGCAGGCGCTCTAACCAGCTGAGCTAACCGCCCGTTTCCTGTTCCGACGCCATCGGCGGAGAGGGGGTTGGCTCGGATCGACCGATCGGTCAGATCCTTTTCCCGCGGGGAAGCCGGTTGGTACACTCGCGGAGTGGCCCGGCTCATCGTCAACGCGGATGATTTCGGCTACACCGGCGGGATCAGCCGCGCCATCGCCGAACTTGCAGCCGCCGGCGCGGTAAGCTCAGCCACGGCCATGGCGTCGTGCAACACGGCCCTGCCGAACGAACCTGCGACAGGCTGCCATGTCGTCCTGGTGGACGGCGCTCCGTTGACTTCGGGGTCGAGCCTTTGCGCTACGTCCGGGCAGTTTCGGCCCGGTTTGGCCCAGTTCGCTCTCGACCTGCTCCGCGGCAAGATCGCTGATGCGGAGATCGAGTCCGAGGCCGTCGCGCAAATCCGCTCCCTCCAGACCCGCGGCCTGGGTCTGACCCACGTCGACACCCACAAGCACACACACATCTTTCCCCGCGTTCTGCGTCCCCTTCTGCGGGCCGCTTTGCAATGCGGCATCCGCGCGGTGCGCAACCCCTTCGA
>CAXTTW010000157.1:0-6300 GCA_964247255.1 uncultured Acidobacteriaceae bacterium | reverse complement strand
GTGTCGTACTTGACCTTGACCAGCTTGGCCGCGTCCGCCGCGACCTGCGGTGTGGTAGCCGCCACCGCCGCGATGGGCTGGCCCATGTAGCGCACGATCGGGTAGCGCGAGGGGGTCTCCTGCTTGGGGTCGCGCAACTCGGCGACGCCGAAGGTGTGCTCGATGACATGGACGCCGCGCACACCGGGCAGCTTCTCGGCCTCGCTCGTGTCGATCGAAAGAATGCGCCCGTGCGCAACCGTCGCGTCGACCATGCGGCCGTACAGCATACCCGGCAGCTGCACGTCGGCGGTGTAGCGGGCCTTGCCGCTCACCTTTTGCGGGCCGTCGTAGCGGACGGTCGGCTTGCCGATGAACCGCAGTTGGTCATTCGGCGCGAGCGGCGGCGGCTCGTCCGCCGGGACCTCGCGCTCAACCTGCGTGAGCCCGGCCTGCGGGATGCCGAACGCGAAGGACTCGGTCCGCTTGGCCCCGGGCTCCTGAGCCGCTGTCGGCTGCGCGGCGACGTCCTGGCCCTTGACCTTGGGTTTGCCGGTCTGCTGTGTGCTGTTCTGCTCCTGTACAGGCATGGCTCAGGCTCCCTGCAGCACTGCGAGCTGCTTGTTGGCCGCGACTTCCAGCGTCGCGTCGAAGATGCGCGGATAGGTCCCGCAGCGGCACAGGTTGCCGCTCGTGGCGTGCTTTACGTCGGCCAGGGTCGGGTGGGGGTTGCGGTCCAGCAGCGCGGCGCAGCTCATCACCATGCCGGGCGTGCAGAAGCCGCACTGGAGCGCGTCGTGCTTTACGAACGCGGCCTGCACCGGGTGCAGCTCGCCGTCTTTGCCGCTCATACCCTCGATGGTGGTGATCTCGCGGCCCACAGCGTCAACGGCCAGCGTCATGCAGGCCAGCGCGGGGGTTTTATCGAGCCAAACGGTGCAGGCCGAGCAGGAGCCCCGGTCGCAGACCACCTTGGTCCCGGTCAGGCCGATCTGATCGCGCAGCGTTTCCGCGAGGGTGTAGCGGGGCTCGACCGCGACCTTGTGCTCGTGGCCGTTGATGCGGAGCTTGATGGGCACGGCGTCCGGGCCTACGCCCAAGTCGGGCTTCAGCCCTTCCCGGGTTTCGCGCGCGAACGCCTGCGCCTGCTCCACCGCAGTGGTCGCGGCGGCGACGCCGGCTCCCTTCAGGAAGCCTCGGCGGGTGAACTGGGGTTTGTTGGTCTGTGCCATGGGTGGGACCTTTCGGGGCGGTTCTGCGACCGGAAGCTGTTACCCCGAAGTGTACTCCCGCCTAGGCTCGCGCGACCGCCGACGCGGCCTGCTTTTCACCGGACTGCACAGCTTCCCGGAGCAGCGGGGCGACCCCCGAGCCGAGCAGCGCGGTCGAGCGCAGCAGTTTCGCGTGCGGCAGCCCGGCCACCGACATCTGGAAGCCGATCTGCGCGATGCCGCCCAGGGCCTCGCTCATCCGCAGCACCTTTGCGGCCACCGTCTCCGGCGAACCCACCATCAGCGCACCCGTGGGGCCGAGCAGCGCGTCGAAGTGCGCGCGGGTTACGGGCGGCCAGCCGCGCTCGCGGCCGATCTTGGTGAATGCCTCGGCGTAGCCGGGGAAAAAGTCATTCGCGGCCTCCATGTCGGTTTCCGCGGCATAGCCCAGGGCGTGGATACCGACCTTGAGCGTTTCCGGCGCGTGGCCGGCACGCTCGCCCGCCCGGCGGTACAGGTCGACCAGCGGGCGAAACCGGTGCGGCTCCCCGCCGATGATCGCGACCATCAGCGGCAGCCCGAGCGTACCCGCGCGGGTAAAGGACGCGGGCGTGCCCCCGACGCCCAGCCACACCGGCAGCAGCGGCTGCACCGGGCGGGGATAGATATCCTGCTCGACCAACGGCGCGCGGTACCGGCCATGCCAGCTGATGCGAGGCTTGGCCCGCAGCTGCAGCAGCAGGTCGAGCTTCTCGGCGAACAGCGCGTCGTAGTCCTCCAGCGCGTAGCCGAATAGCGGAAAGCTTTCGATAAAGGATCCTCGCCCGGCAACGATCTCGGCCCGGCCGTTCGACAGGAGGTCGAGCGTGGCGAACTCCTGGAAGACGCGGACCGGGTCGGCGGCGGAGAGCACCGTGACCGCGCTCGACAGCCGTATCTTTTTGGTCCGGGCGGCGGCGGCGGCCAGGATCACGGCCGGGGCTTGATCCAGATACTCCGGCCAGTGGTGTTCGCCGAGTCCGAAGACGTCGAGCCCCGCCTCGTCGGCGGCGACGATCTCGTCGACGAGCTCGCGCATGCGCTGGGCTGGGGTGACGCCGGGACTTGCGGCGGCGAAGGAGTCTATCCCGATATCCATGGTTACAGAATAGGCGCGCGCGTGAGGACCGCGGCAAAGAAGCCGTCGCAGGGGAGCATGCCGGGGAGGGTGCGCAGGTACGGGCCTGGCTCCTGGAACAACGCGCGGCCTTCCGGTGTAAGAATGCCCCGGTCGCGAAGAGTGTCCAGCGCGTGCGCGATGGGCTGGAGGGTAATGCCCTTGCTTTCCGCCAACACGGCCTCGACGACCTGCTCGTTCTCCTCCGGCTCCAGCGAGCAGGTGGAGTAGGTAAGCCGCCCGCCGGGGGCCAGGTTCCTCAGTGACGCGGCAAGGATCGCGCGCTGCCGCTCCGCTTGGCGGGGCAGGTCCGCGAGCGCGAGCCGGTGCCGGATCTCCGGATTGCGGGCGAGCGTGCCCGTGCCGGAGCAGGGCATGTCGCACAGGATGGTCGAGTACACGGGGCCGGGTGCATGCAGGGTGGCGTCTGCTGGAGTGAACGTGACGTTTCCCCCCCAGGGCAGGCGGCGCTGCATGATGCGCAGGCGCGCGGCAGAGACGTCGAGGGCGGTGATGCGCGCGTCCGGGTTGCGCTCAGCCAGGATCGCGGTCTTGCCTCCGGGCGCGGCGCAGGCGTCCAATATATGTGACCCGATGTTGGGTCCGGCATCGAGCGCGGCCAGTTCGGCGATCAGCTGCGAGGCTTCGTCCTGGATGCGGGTCTCTTCCGGGGTGGGCATGCTTTTCGGCAGGCGCGCGGCCGTGAGAAACACTCCGGGCTCGCCGCCTTCCATCCCTCGGATCGTCGTGGGCGGGGGCTGCTGGCCGAAGGCGCAGATCTTTTGAGCCGCATCGTCGCCGAAGCGCGCGCGCCAGCGTTCCACCATCCAGCGCGGATAGGCGTCGGCGGGACTAGTCCGGAGTGTTTGAAGCTGCGCGCGTTCGCGCATCAGCCGGCGCAGCACGGCATTGGTGAGCCCGGCCATTTGGGGCCCGTCGGCCTGCTTGGCCAGCTCGACGCTCTCGTTGACGGCCGCGTGCGCGGGGATCCGGTCAAGAAACAAGAGCTGGTAAGCTCCGAGCCGCAGCGCGACGATGACCCCGAAGTGCATGTCGGACTCCGGGTACTTGAGCCGTGCGGCGATCTCCCGGTCCAGAACCTGCTGCCAGCGCAGGGTCCCCAGGACGAGCTCGGTGGTCAGGTCGCGGTCCTGCCGGGACAGGGCATTGACGCGGGGCGTGCGAAGTTGCTCGTCCGCGTGGGAGGCGCCGCGCTCCACCGCGAGCAGCACGTGCGCGGCGGCGGCCCGGGCCGGAGCGACGCTCTCAGCCAAGGAGGGCTCCGTCGAGCCGCGGGTGGCCGCGGAGAAAGTCCGCCGCCGGGGTGGGGCGCTTGCCTTCCAGCTGCAACTCGACGATCTCGATGGCGCTGGACTGCCCGCACGCGGCGTACAGGACGCTGTTCTCGAGAAAAAGCTCGCCGGGCGGGTGCGCCATGAAGTGCGTCGGGCGGGCGAGGCGCGTGAGGGTCAGCTTTTTGCCGTCGAGCGTGGTCCACGCACCGGGCCAGGGATGGAAGCCGCGCCAGCGGTTGTAGATTTCCGTCGCGGTTCGGGTGAAGTCGACGCGTCCGTCGTCGCGGGTCAGGATCGGTGCATGCGTCGCAAGGGCGTGGTTCTGCGGCTGGGGCGCGAGCGTGCCCGCAGCCAGCCCTTCCAGGGTGGAAACTACCAGGGGGGCGCCCAACTCGGCCAAACGCGGGAAAAGCTCCGCTGCCGTGGCGTTCTTCGCGATGGACAGCTCGCGGCGTTCCAGGGTCGGCCCGGTATCCAGGCCCTCCTCTAGGAGCATCGTAGTGACGCCGGTGACGGTTTCACCGCGCGCCACCGCCCACTGGATCGGCGCCGCGCCGCGATACTTCGGCAGGAGCGAACCGTGAAGATTGACGCAACCGAAACGGGGCAGCCCGAGCATCCACGGAGGCAAAATGCGCCCATAGGCGACGACCACGATCACATCCGGCGCGATTGCTTCAAGCGTCGCTTGAAGGGTCGGGTTATTGCGGACCTTAGCCGGCTGCTCCACAGGCAGCCCGTGGGCGGCGGCCCACTCTCTTACCGGCGAGGCCGCCGTCTGCATTCCGCGCCCCGCGGGGCGGTCCGGCTGGGTCAGCGCCAGCGCGACCTCGTGCCCGGCCTCATGCAGGGCGGCAAGGGTCGGCACCGCGAACTCCGGCGTCCCGCAAAAAACGAGCTTCACCAGTCCCCTGCTTTCTGAAGCTTCTTGATGCGGCGCAGGATCAGGTCGCGCTTCAGCATGGAAACGCGCGCGAAGAACAAGATCCCGTGCAGGTGGTCGATCTCATGCTGGAAGGCGCGGGCCAGCAGCTCCTCGCCCTCGTACTCCCGCCAGGTTCCAGAGGCGTCCTGCGCGCGTACCTTGACGCGGGCCGAACGCGAAACCTTTTCGCGGATGTCGGGCAGCGACAGGCAACCCTCCTCCTCGTTCTGACGGCCTTCGCGAAAGGTGATCTCCGGGTTGATGAGCACGATCTTGTCCTCCGGCCGCTCCTTGAACGAGAGATCGATCACGGTAATCTGCTTCGCGACGCCAATCTGCGGCGCGGCCAGGCCGATGCCCTTGGCGTCCCACATGGACTCGAACATGTCGTCGACCAGCTTTCGGAGTTCGGCGTCGAAAACGGTGACCGGACCGGCCGGCGTTTGCAGCACCGGGTCCGGGTATTTCACGATGGGATAAATCATTGCCCTGCTGCTTAGTATGCCCGTATCTGGTCCAGATAGCCTTCGTAGTTGCGCCGGAGCTCGCGGAGGGAGTCGCCGCCGAATTTTTCGAGGACCAGCCGCGCCAAGGCAAGCGCCACCATGGCCTCCGCCGCGACCCCGGCGGCCGGAACCACGCAGACGTCGGACCGCTCGTAGGCCGCCTTAGTCTCCACGCGCCCCTCGTAGGTGACCGAGGGCAGCGGGCGGCGCAGGGTGGAGATCGGTTTCAGGTAGCCGCGAACGACGATGTCCTCGCCGTTCGAGATGCCGCCCTCCACCCCGCCCGCATTGTTGCGCTCGCGCCGGAAAAGGGTGTGGCCGTTCGCGCCGTCATCAAGCCCGGCGTAGCCGATCGCATCATGCACCTCCGAACCGAGCGACTCGGCCGCCGTGACGCCCCGGCCCAGCTCGACCGCCTTGACGGCCTGGAGGCTCATGACCGCCTGGGCCAGCAGGCCGTCGAGCCGCTCGTCCCAGTTGGCGTAGGTGCCAATGCCGGCGGGCGCGCCGTGGATCACTACTTCAAACACGCCGCCGATGGAGTCGCCCGTGCGCAGCGCCAGGTCCACTTCGGCCTTCATGCGCGCTTCGGCCTCGGGGTCGACGCAGCCCAGAACCACTTCGTCCTTGCGGGCGAGCGCCGCAATCTTGTCCCAGACGGCATCGCGGTCGAGCTCGGCCCGGCCCACCCGGACCACGTGCGACAGGATATGGATGCCGAGCTCGCGCAGCAGCAGTTTGGCGATGGCGCCGGCGGCCACGCGCGCGGTCGATTCCCGGGCCGAGGCGCGCTCCAGTACGTAGCGGGCATCCTTGAAGTCGTATTTTAGGGATCCGGCGAGGTCGGCATGGCCGGGACGGGGGCTGGCAACGGCCTTGTGCTTGGCCGGGTCGCCCGCGCCGACGGGCAGGATCTCGCGCCAGTTATCCCAATCGCGGTTCGCGATGAGCATGGAGATGGGCGCGCCGATGGTCGCGCCGTGGCGCACACCGGACAGAATATGGGCCGAATCGGTCTCGATCTTCATCCGGCCGCCGCGGCCGTAGCCCTGCTGCCTGCGCCACAGCTCGCGCTGCATGAAGGCCTCATCGACGGGCACGCCGGCGGGCATTCCGGAAACGAGGGCGACCAGGGCTTCGCCGTGGGACTCCCCTGCGGTGGAGAAACGTAGCATGTAGGTTCAGTGTACCGGGGGAGAAGGCAGGGGCGAGGGGACAGGGGCGAAGG
>CAXTTW010000156.1:0-6304 GCA_964247255.1 uncultured Acidobacteriaceae bacterium | reverse complement strand
CGGCACGCAAAATGCGCTGCTCGGCGGCGGACGGTACGATGGGCTGTCGGAGATGCTGGGCGGCCCGCGCGCGCCGGGCATCGGCTTCGCCATCGGCGCGGACCGCCTGGTGCTCACGCTCCAGTCGCAAGCCACCACCGCAGTCCCTGCGTCGAAGGCCGACGTCTACATCGCGCCAATCGGCGAAGCGCGCAACCCGGACGCCCTGAAGCTCGCGCGCGATCTGCGCGCCGCCGGGCTGCGGGTTGAGCTGGGCGACGGCACCTTCCGGGTCAAGAAGTCGTTCGAAACCGCCGACAAACTCGCCCGCGCCATCATTCTGCTGGGTGATGACGAGGTTGCCTCCGGGATGCTGACAGTAAAGTCGTTCGCGACCGGCGAGCAGCGCAAGGTGAGCCGGGCCGAGCTGCCGCCTACTCTAACTCTCCAACCGCCCCAAACCCTCAGCTAGCTCCCCTGGCACCTCCGCCTGCAGCGCCAGCAGCTCCCCCGTGCGCGGGTGCTTGAACTCGAGTTCCGCGGCATGGAGGAAGTTGCGCGGCAGCGCGACCGCCTCCAGCGCACGGCGCCGGCTCTTTTTCATGATCTTGACTCCATCCTCCGCGCGAATCTCCCCAGGCGCGCCGTACAGCGTGTCGCCCACGACCGGGTGCCCCAGCGAGCTCAGGTGTACGCGGATCTGGTGCGTGCGCCCAGTCTCGATCCGCACCCGCAGCAGCGTGAACTTGCCGAACGCCGACTCGATGCGCCGCGCCACGATCCAGTGCGACACAGCCGTGCGCGCGCCCGTCACGCGCCGCGTCGTCATGCGGGTCCGGCGAACGGAGTCGCGGCCGATCGGCGCGCTGACCGTGCCCCGGTCCGGTTCCACATGCCCGTGCACCAGCGCCAGATAGGTCTTCTTGAGCGCCCGCTCCGCGAACATCGCGCTCAGCTTTGCGTGCGCCGCGTCGTTGCGCGCGACAATAATCAGCCCGCTCGTTTGCCGGTCGAGCCGATGGACGATCCCCGGCCGCAGCGCGTTGCCGCCGCCGTCGCTCAACGCGCCGTAGAGGTGCAGCAGCGCATTGACGAGCGTGCCCCGGTCGCGCGCGTTCTCCACCGGCTCGCCGTCCTCGTCTTCCGCGTCCGACCGTACCCCAGCCCCGGCATGTACCAGCATGCCCGCCGGCTTGTCGATCACCGACAGGTCCGCGTCCTCGTACACGACCGTGAGCGGGATCGCCTCGGCCATCGCCCGCAGGGGGGCGAGCACGGGTTCGCGCAGCACGTCCACCTGCTCACCGCCTTCGAGCCGCAGCGAAGGCTTGGCCGGCGCGCCATCGACCAGCACGCTCGACTGCTCCAGCAACAGCTGCACTCGCGACCGGCTCACCCCATCCAACTGGGCGGTCAACCACGCGTCCAGTCGCGCGCCCGCAGCCTCCGGCGGTACGGTGTATTGCGAAAGGGCCATGGGCTCAGCCTAGCAGGAGTTAAAAGTTAGGGCTTAAAGGTGAACAAGCCTGACGCGGCAAGTGGCAACGTCTTCCCTTGTTAGATTTCGAATCCTAACTCTTATGCCCCGGCCCATCGAGTCCCGAAGGCCAGTCCTGCTCGTTCGGCGCGGGCGGAGGGGGCGGGGGCGCATCCGGCGGCAGCAGGTTGCGCCGTTCCATCCAGCCGCGCAGCAGCACCGGCCAGCCCGCCAGCGCGGGGATGTTGCCGCACAGCCCGCAGCCGTGGTCCGCGAAGTCGTACATGTGCAGCTCCGCCGGAACGCCCTTGGCCGCAAGCGCCGCGTACATGACCGCGCTGTTGGCCGAGGGGACGACCGGATCGCCGGTCGTCGCCCAAAGGAACGTCGGCGGCGTCGCCGCGCTCACCCCGGTCTCGGGCGACAGTTTGCGCGCCAGCTCCAGGTCCGGCGCGGGGCCAAGCAGGCTCGCCACGGACCCTTGGTGCGCTACGGGCGGCTCCATCGTGATCACCGGGTAAGCCAGGATCGCGAAGTTCGGCAGGCAGTCGATGCCGGCCAGCCCTGAGCCGGGCTGGTCGCTCAGGTGGCAGTTGGTGGCCAGGCTTGCCGCCAGGTGCCCTCCGGCCGAAAAGCCCCATACCCCGATCCGGTCCGGGTCGATGCCGTACTCGGTTGCGTGCGAGCGCACCAGACGCACGGCCTGCGCGCCATCTTCGATTGGGACAGGGTAGCGGTAGGGCGCGACCCGGTAGTCGACCACGAACGCCGCGATACCCTGCGCATTGAGCCAGCGCGCGGCCTGAAAACCCTCGTGCCCCAGCGCGATAGCCGCATAACCACCGCCCGGAAAAATCACCACGGCGGCCCTGGACGAGCGAACGGCGGGCAAAAACGGGTACATGCGCGGCATGTCGGCGGGGCGGCTGCCAAGCGCCCCCGGAACCGGCCCTGCACCGTAGAGCGGCACCGCGGCCGGGACGCGCGACTCCTGCGCCTGCGCCGCGGTCAAACCGAGAAGACCGGTAAAGAGTAGCAAAGCTGCGAGCAGAGATCGAGAACGGCCGATGCACATGGTGGAGAAGATGCAAGGGAGGGTGTCATGGTGCCATCTTTTCGCCCGCCCATTCCCATATCGGTACCGATTCTCAAAACGGAACTGAGTGATTGCGGCCCCGGGCGGATTCTTGCCTCAAAGAGGCGGCGGCGTGTTCGAATCGGTTGCGTGAAGGGGCACGCACTACATCACGAGGGCGACACGCTCGAGCTCACGCTGCATGTCCGCGGCCTCGCACTGCCCGCTTTCCATCCGGATCACCGCATCCTGCACCAGACGAGCGTCCACCCCATAGCCCCGTCCGTTCAGAAACGCCGAAAGCACCTCCGAGGCCTGGAACGAGTCGATGTCGGTCTGCATAAGCACGCTGCCCAAAGCTCGAAGATCGTAGTTGTCGAACTTTTCCACGCGGTGCTCGGTCCTCATCGCTGTCTTCCTCCACTGTCCCAATTGCGTACACCGGTTGCGTACACCGTTGCCTACACCCCATAGGAGAGGGAAACACCCGGCCGCGTTGCAAGCGTACCTCAAGTATCCTGTCGAACCGTTCCCGCGCGGGAAACTGCCTCGCCAACAGTCGACTCGCCGGCGATCAGAACCGGAATGCCGTCCCGCACCGGATAAAGGCGCGGGCACGCCGCGCACGCGATCGACACTCCGAGGAGGCGCAGCGGCCCGCGGCATACCGGGCAGGCGAGCAGGTCGAGAACGTCCGCCACATGGGGAGCCATGGACGTATTCTAGGCGCATGCTGCGGGTCGGCCTGACAGGCGGTTTGGGAAGCGGCAAGTCCTCGGTGGCACGGGTTTGGTCCGAGGAAGGCGTCGCCGTGCTCGAAGCCGACGCGATCGGGCGCGCGCTCATGGAGCCGGGGGAGGCCGTCTACGCGCGGATCGTCGCGGCGTTCGGGCCGCCGGTCGTGAGCCCGGACGGACGACTCGACCGGGGAGCCCTGGCGCGGGAAGCCTTCGCGGGCGGCCGCCTTCCGGAGCTTAACGCGATCGTCCACCCCGCGGTGCTCGGGGAGCAGGAGCGTCTGCTCGGCGAGCTCGAACGGGCAGGGCGGCCGCTCGCCGCGGTCGAGTCGGCGCTTATCTTCGAAGTCGCCGAAGGGGTGCGTCCCTGGCGCGAGCGCTTCGATAAGCTCGTCCTGGTGACGGCACCGGAGGCGCTGCGGGCCGCCCGCTATGCGGCCAGGATGGCCCCCGAAGACGGCCCGGCCCGGGCCGCCCGCGAAGCGGAAGCACGAAGGCGCATGGCGGCGCAGATGCCGGACGGAAAAAAACGAGAGGCATGCGACTTCGTAATCGAGAACACGCGAACGCTGGTGCTGCTGCGGCGCGAAGCTCTCGCCGTCCTCCGGATGCTGCGCCAAGCGGCGGCCGCGGCACAATCCCCTAAACTAACGTAAGTCACTCCCACAAAAGGCAGCCGCCGAAGGAACCACCCATGATTCGCCGCTTCGCCATTACCGCCGCCCTCGTGTGCGCCGTCTGGTACTTCGCCGGGGGGCGCGCATTCGTGCCCGCCTTCGCGCCGGCCCCCTCGACCGGCGCCCGCATGGATGCGCCGCTCGTGCTCGAGGAGGTCAAGGCCGCGCCCGAGTACGATGCCGAGGAGCTGACCAACATCGGCGTCTACAAACGGCTGCTTCCCTCGGTGGTCAACGTGACCTCGACCACCGTCCAAATGGACTTCTTTTACGGCGCTGTTCCAAGCCAGGGCCAGGGGTCGGGCTTTATCCTCGACCGCCAAGGCCATATCGCGACCAATTACCACGTCATCGCCGACGCGCAGAACATCGAGGTCCAGACCTGGGATAAGCACCGCTACAAGGCCCGGATCGTCGGGAAAGACGCCCGGCACGACATCGCCCTGCTCCAGATTGAAGCGCCCAACCTCCAGCCGGTCCTGCTCGCCGAGTCGCACAACCTCGTCCCCGGGCAAAAGGTGTACGCCATCGGCAATCCTTTTGGGCTCAACGGGACCATGACCACCGGCATCATCTCCGCCATCCGCTCGGTGCGCAGCCCGCTCGGCGGGCAGATTGAAAACGCCATCCAGACCGACGCGGCCATCAATCCCGGCAACTCCGGCGGGCCCTTGCTCAACTCGCGCGGTGAGGTCATCGGCATCAACACCCTGATCGCGACCAACCCCAACGAGCAAACGGACCAGAGCGCCGGCATCGGCTTCGCCATTCCCATGGACACCGCGCGCGCTGTCCTCGCGGACTTCGAACGCTATGGCCACTCCCGGCGGCCCTCGCTGGGCGTCGTCTCGCTGCCCATCGGACCGGAACTCGCGCAGCAGATCGGCCTCGTGTCGAGCTCCGGCCTGCTGATCCAGCAAACCGTGCCCGGCGGCGCGGCGCAGCAGGCCGGCCTGCGCGGCGGGCAAGAGCGCGCCCTGCTCGGCAACTACCAGATCCTTCTCGGCGGCGACCTCCTCGTCTCGCTCGACGGCCAAACTATCGGCTCCCAGCAGGAACTTTCCGACATCATGGACAAGCACCCAGTCGGCGATACCGTCGTGGTGTGTTTTCTTTCGCGGGCAGCGCCGCATGAGCGTCCGCGTCACCCTGGGCGAAGCCGGGCAACAACAGCAGCAGGCTTGAGGGAGGGTGCACCTGGAAGAATCATCCTGACGGGCGAAGCAAGAACCTGCTTGTGTGGTTGCGCGCATACCAGGTCCTTTACCCCGCTTGGAACGACCCACAAACCCGGTCACGCCCCGGCGCCTCTCAACTGACCCGCGCTCCAGAGCCCGCGACCATACCTTCAAGGCCTTACATACACACCATGCGGATCGAAGACCTGCGTACCCTGCCGGCGGGCAGCCCCCTCCAGACTGACCTGTGCATCGTCGGCAGCGGCCCCGCGGCCCTGACCCTCGCGAGCGAGTTCGCCCACACCTCCTGGCAGGTGCTCGTGCTCGAAAGCGGCAGCCTCAGCGAGGAAACACCGTTCGCGCTCGCCCAGAACGAAATCGAGAGCGTCGGCGCGCCGCGCGAAATGGACCAAAGCAAGGTCCGCAACCGCGTGCTCGGCGGCGCGTCCCACACCTGGTCCGGCCGCTGCACCACCTTTGACGCCCTCGACTACGAAGCCCGCTCCTGGGTTCCCGGCTCCGGCTGGCCGGTCACGGCGCAAACCATGGCCCCTTTCGAGCAGCGCGCCTCCAAATATCTCGGCATCGCGCCCACCGTCTACGACGACAGGCTTCTTGCCGAAACCGGCCTGCCCCCGCGCTTCCGCGAGGAGGACGGCGGCCCCCTCCGCAATGTTTTCTGGCAGTTCAGCCGGCACTCCCCGTCCAACCGCGACCACCTGCGCCACGGCGCACGCTTCAAGGAGACCGACGCCCCCAATCTTCAGCTGCTGACCCACGCGACTGTAACCCACATCACCACCGACCCCTCCGGGAGCACCGTTCGCGAGCTCGAAGTCACCACCCCCGAGGGCGCGCGCCGCACCGTTCGCGCCCGCGCCGTGGTCCTGTGCGCCGGCGGCATCGAGAACGCCCGGCTCCTGCTTGCCTCCAACCGGATCGACCCGCGCGGGGTCGGCAATGGCCGCGACCTCGTCGGCCGCTACCTCATGGACCACCCCCGCGCCGTCCTCGGCACCTTCACTCCCGCGGTCGCCCGCGCCCTCACGCGCGAGTTCTTCATCCTCCATCACAGGTCCGGCTACCGCATGCAGCGCGGCCTGTCGCTTTCAGCCGCCGTGCAGCGCGAGGAGCGGCTTCTGAACTGCGCCGCCTGGATCACCCAGCACTTTGCCCATGAC
>CAXTTW010000155.1:0-6311 GCA_964247255.1 uncultured Acidobacteriaceae bacterium | reverse complement strand
GGCTACCCCGGAGGGGGCGGCGGCTACCCGGGCGGGCGAGGAGGCGGAGCGGGTCGGCAGCCGCAAAGCGAGCCGCGGGTGGACGGCAAGAAGACCATGCAGCAGTTGGCGGATGAAACCGGCGGGCGCTTCTTCGAGGCGAAAAAAAAGGATTTCGACGCCATCTACAAACAAATCGCCGAGGAATTGCGCCAGCAGTACATGCTCGGCTACACCCCGGACGCAGCGAGCCAGGGCGAGGGCTTTCACAAAATCTCGCTGACCACGAAGAAAAAAGACCTGTTCGTGCAAACCCGCGAGGGCTACTACGGGGCCGGCGCGCCGGAGAAAAAAGCGGCCGCGAACGAGTAGACTGCGGATGAGGCGACCATGGCGACCGCTCTGATTTCCGTCGAGGAATACCTGCGCACTGCCTACGAGCCGGACGCCGAGTACGTGGACGGCGTCATCGAGGAGCGCTTCTTGGGAGAAGACGGACACGGAGCCTGGCAGATCGCGCTCGGCTATTACTTTCATGGACGCCGGCGCGAGCTTGGCATCCGGGTGCGCTCCGAGCTGCGGACAAAGATCTCCGAGCGCCGCTACCGCATCCCCGACATCGCGGTCATCGATGCCGCGCTGCCGAAAGAGCCGGTCGCCCTCACACCCTTCCTGATTGCAATTGAAATTCTCAGCCCTGAAGACCGTCTCTCGCGGCTCATTGTCCGGCTCGCGGACTTCGAAGCCATGGGAGTTCCGGCGATCTACATCATCGACCCTGCGGACAATAGCCTCGTCCGCTTTCAGGCAGGCAAGTTTCAAAACGTCGACACGCTACTGCTTCGGGACATGCGGATTCCTTTCGCGGACATCCTGGCCGACCTCGATTAGCGTTTTGTTTCTGCTTTCACAAAAGCAGCAGCCCGCCGCGCGATAAACTGGAAGTGCCATGCCAACCAAGCAGGAACTTCTCCAGAACCCCATCCGCCAGTTCGACATCAAGCAGCACGACGTGGTCGCGCTCGTCGACGCCATGCAGTCGATGGCGTACAGCTCCCGCGACCTCGCGCGGGCGGCCTCCATCTACGAGCGCATGCTGCGCGACCGCGAGTGCGGCGTCATCCTGTGCCTCGCCGGCTCGCTCATCTCCGCCGGCCTGCAGCAGATCTTCATCGACCTGATCCGCAACAAGATGGTCGACGCCGTCGTTTCCACCGGCGCCAACATCGTCGACCAGGACTTCTTCGAGGCGCTCGGCTTTCGCCACTACATCGCCGATGAGCTCTACAAGCAGGGCACCGAGGACGCGACCCTGCGCGAGCTGATGATTGACCGCATCTATGACACGCTGATCGACGAGGAAGAGCTGCGCATCTGTGATGAGACCTGCGAGAGGATTGCGAACTCGCTTGAGCCGCGCCCCTACTCCTCGCGCGAGTTCATCCGCGAGATGGGCGCGTACCTGGAGCGCGAAGGCCGCACGCCCAAGAACGGCAATCCGGATTCAATCGTCTATGCGGCGTATGAAATGGATGTGCCGATCTTCGTTCCGGCGTTTTCGGACTGCTCGGCCGGCTTCGGCCTGGTTGCGCACCAGCACGCGCGACAGGGTAAGCCTCACGTCTCGCTCGACTCCGCCAAGGACTTCTACGAGCTGACCCAGCTCAAGATCGCCAACCCCACGACCGGCCTGTTTATGATCGGCGGCGGCGTGCCCAAGAACTTCGCGCAGGACATCGTGGTCGCTGCCGACATCCTCGGCATGGACGCGCCGATGCACAAGTACGCCATCCAGATTACGGTGGCCGATGTGCGCGACGGCGCGCTGTCCTCGTCCACGCTCAAGGAAGCCAGCTCCTGGGGCAAGGTCGATACGACCTACGAGCAGATGGTGTTTTCCGAAGCCACCATGGCGGTGCCGCTCATCGCCGGCTACGCCTACGGCAAGCGGGCGTTTGAAGCGCGCGAGGCGAAGCGGTTCGCGCGGGTGCTGGAGCATGCTTCGGAGCCGGTCACCGCGTAAAAGGGTTTGGTGCTGGACCGGTCCGATGGAAACTTTCAGCAGCCGGAGTGTCTGCCGGCTGCTGAGTCGTACAGGTTGTAAACCGCTACTTGCAGGCCCTCAGAGCCCCTGCAAGCAGCACAGCCAGAAGCGCGATGAGCCGCAAAAGCGATTTGTCGGACATCTGAGCGATTTGTCGGACATCTGGAAGTCAAACCGCAACTTCATTTACACCGCCTTGAAAGCCGCCCCGGGATCGCACCCCGGGCTGGCTAGTCACGTTTGGCACGCGACCCGCGCCGATGCGCAGCTTCCAGCTCCGCGCCTTCCGTGACGGCCGCGGCACTCTTTTAAGACAGGACCGATTCCAGCGCAGACCTCGAAGATGGCTAACTGCCACAGACCGGGTACGAAAGGCATGTCGATCCCCCTTGGAACAGCCGTTTTTCTTCGCATTGTTGAAATAAAGTTACTTTCGACTTCGATTTCCACTAGCCAACCGTCTTTTTTCGGGACTATGTTCAAGCTCGTTCCGACTCAAGGGCGGCGGACGAGAAATTGTTCTCCGGCGCGCGAAGGGGAACCATCCTTGCCAAGGGAGTTCCTGCAGTGTCGATTTTTCTTCAGGTATACGGTGGCTGCGGCATCGCCACCCTCGTCGGTTTCCTGGCGTTATGCCACGTTTCCGCATCCCGGCTGCGCCACGGCGCACCCCAATCCACCTCGCTCACCGGAAAGCATACCCCTTCTCACTAGACTCCGGTACCCACCCTTCCCGTTCCCCGAGCCGCCCCTGGCGGCGTTTCCTTTTCTGCGGCAAACCGTAAAAACACATGGTGCTCCTCCTCCCGCGACGCCTCCTCGGTGGCCCGGCGCACCCGCGCCACGGTCTGCCAGTTGTCGCGCCGGGGTGCCCCGTCCGCCACAAAAAGGGGCAGCGTCATGCCCAGGTACCGGCCGAGCGCGGCCACATAAGGCTCGTACATGCCTCGCATCGCGTTTAAGCGCTCCAATGAGGCGGCATCGGGTGCGACGCGGGTGCCCGCCTGACACAGCAGATCGTGCAGCACCTTAAACTTGGCGGCGGGCAAACGATCCACCGGAAGCGTCGTGGGGCGCAGGTCGAAGATCTGGGCCAGGTCCACCACCGCGTGGCGCGCCATGGCGAAGGTGAGCTGCGCCTGCCGCGCGGGCAGCTCTTCGACCGAGGCCACTACGAGCGCGCAGCTGTCGAGCACCGCGCACAGCGCGCTGAGCCAGCTCTGGTTAGTGTGCTGCGAGCGGAAGTAGCACAGCACCGGGTAGGAGATGTGCGACTCCAGGAGCTCCGCCGCCCAGCGTTCCCACTCCTCCAGCAGCTGCCGCAGGGCGCCGGGGCCGCCGTCGAAGGCGTGCCGGCGCATCAGCTCGGCGGCTGAAGGGGGCGAGCCGGCGCGCGCGTCGAGCAGCGAAATGTTGACCTCGCGCCGCGAAAACGCGCCGTACAGGACCGGGAAGTAGCCCAGCAGCATCGCGAAGAATGCCAGCCCTAGACCTGCCTCCAGCACCAGCAGCTCGCGGACCAGGCGTGACCGCGGCACCACGTCGCCCAGCCCCAGCGTGAACAGGGTGGTGCCGCTGATATACAGGTCGGAGCGGAAGTCCGCTTGCGCGATCAGCGGGTCCGCCAAGGGGGAGCCTGCCGCGTACACCAGGCATGCATAACCGAACAGCAGCAGAAGCGCCCACAGCGCGATGAGCAGCACCAGCGAGAAGGGCCCGTAAAACCAAAGCAGCGTTTCCCGGCGGCGGGGCGTGCGCGGGCGCCGCGCGAGCCAGCTCCAGGGAGCCCAGGTCGCCTTGTAGAAGAGGCGCGTCATGCGGAACCGGCCCGAAGCGCGGCGCGGGAGAATCACCGTTTGAAACGCATCGAGCAGCGCGAGGAGAATGGAGGCGGCTCCGGCAAGGGCGGCGAGGGCGTGCATGCACAACAGATGCGGGGCGGCGGGAGCGGGAATGTTAGAATCAGGGTCATCCTGAGTGCAGCGGCAGCGCCCCGCGCCAAAAAACCTGCTTTCCTGCGCGCCGCCTTGAGGAAGGCAGGTCCCTCGCCGCTTCTCAGGGCGAGTCCCTGATTCGAGGAGGCACCACAAGGCCTCAGCTTCGTTTGAGGCGCTGCCACTCGCGGTAGGCTTCGCTTTTACCCAGCCCGCGTTCGCGGGCGGCGCGCTTCAGGGCGTCTTTCTCATCGAGGCCTTCGGCCCGGAGCTCCAGGACACGTGCGAACAAGGGTTGCGCGGAGCCCGCGGACGGTGCCGCCGACAGAGCCAGCAGCAAGACGAACTCGCCCCGGACACGGTCTCGCGCGGTCAGCGTCGCGTGCAGGGCGGAAGGTGCGCCGCGCAGAAACTCCTCGTGCAGCTTGGTGAGCTCGCGAGCGAGCACGACCTCGGCCCGGCCCTCGAACAGTGCTGTCAGGTCGGACAGGGTGTCCAGAATGCGGTGCGGGGCCTCGTGGAAGATGTGCGTTCCGGGCGCGAGCGCTTCGAGCGCGGTCCGGCGGGCACCAGATTTCTCCGGCAGGAAGCCATGAAAGGTGAACGGCTCGGTCGCGAGGCCCGAGGCGCACAGGGCGGCGACGGCGGCGTTCGGGCCGGGGATGGGGTAGACCGTGATACCGGCCGCGATCGCGGCGCGGGCCAGCAACGCCCCGGGGTCGGAGATGCCGGGGGTACCGGCGTCGGAGACAACGGCGATGCGCGCCCCTTCGCGCAGCTCCGGGAGGAGATCGAGCGAGCGGGCCTGCTCGTTATGCTCGTGGAGGGAGACCAAGGGCTTCTCGATGCCGAAGTGCGCGAGCAGCTTGCCGGTTTGCCGGGTATCCTCGCAGGCGATGCGGTCGGCCTCGCGCAGGACGCGCATGGCTCGCAGGGTGATGTCCTCGAGGTTGCCGATGGGGGTGGCGACCAGATACAGGCCGGGTGCGAGGGTAGTGCTCACAGCCCGCGCATGGCCCGGACTTTGCGCTGCTCGAGCAGGGGCGGCATGCTTTGGCGCAGGTTCTGGAAGGTGACCATGCCGAGCACGCGGCCGTCCTCGTCGGCGACCGGGATCATGCCGACCCGGCCCGCGCGCAGGCGGCGCATGGTTTTGCCGAGCGTGTCGCCGGGCGCGGCGACCAGGAAGTTGCGGGCCATCAGACCCTGGATGTAGCCGTTGCCGTCCAGGCGGAGCGAGGAAACGAGCGAATTGCGGGAAACCACGCCGACGATCTCGTCCTCGCGCACGACAGGGAAGTCGTCCTGGAGCGAGTGGATGGCCTTGCCGAGCGCGTCGTACACGGTGTCCGACGGGGACAGCGAAGTGAAGTTGCGCAGCATGATCTCGCTCATCGCGACCGTGTCGACGACGGACTGGAAGGCGATGCCCTGGTCGTCGAGCTGCGCGCCGATGGCGACGAAGAAGCCGCCCAGCAGCAGCCATGGCACGGCGGCGACGGCCAGCGGGACCTCCGGGAAGAGCAGCAGGCCCAGGCCGAGCGCGGCGGCGAGCGAGCCGAGCATGCGGCCCAGGCTCACGGCGGCGCGGGTCGACTCCTCGGCCCCATGCTTTTTGACTGAAAGCTCGCGGAGCAGGCGGCCCGCATCGAGCGGGAACGCCGGAACCAGGTGCATGGCGGCGAGCCCGAGGTTGAGCCAGACGGCCGCGCGCAGGAGATGCGCGGCGGAAACCAGGGGGTGCGCCAGCAGGAGGACGCCCGGGCTGCCGCCCTTGAGCAGCCCGGCAATGAGCCCGGCGAGCAGGAGGTTCGCGAGCGGCCCGATCAGCGCGAAGGTGACGGCATACGAAGGCTTGCGGGGCTCGGTTTCCGCCTCCAGCGGCGACTGGAGGCCGGCGATGGGCAGGAGGAGGATGGAGCGGATCTCGATGCCGTTGAGCACGGCGAACAGGGCCCGCGCGGCCTCGCGAAAGCCGATGGCGAACAGGAGCAGGAACCACAGCATGGCACCGCGCCAGCCGCCCAGCCCCGCGCTTCCGGAGTAGGAGTAGGCCACGAACAGCAGGGCGAGGAAGAGCCAGTGAATGCGCAGTTCGACCCCGAAAGGTTTGCCGAAGGGGAAGGTCCAGGCGCGCACGGGTCGGGGTCGAGCTCCTTAAGAGGTGGGACGGGTACCCCGATTGTAGCTGGCATGATGGAGGGCATGCGGATTATCGCGGGGGAATGGCGCTCGCGGGTGCTGCGCGCGCCGAAAGGCATGGCGACGCGGCCCACCTCGGACCGTCTGCGGGAAACGCTGTTCAACGTACTGGGCGCGCGCGTGGAAGGGGCGCGCTTTTTGGACTTGTACGC
>CAXTTW010000154.1:0-6315 GCA_964247255.1 uncultured Acidobacteriaceae bacterium | reverse complement strand
TGGGGTGCGACCACCCGTTCGGGATCGCGTACGCGGGCGCGCCCGGGCTGGCCGAGTATTTGAAGCCAGTTGCGGATGCGCTGGGGCCGATCGGGGCCTCGCTGGTGACGAAGGGCGAGGAGGTCGGCGCGGACATCAACCCGCTGGTGGTGCAGGGCGTACCAGGGTTCGCGCCGGACCAGGACTCGCGCACGTACTTCAACTACCATCACACGCCGGCCGATACCTTCGACAAGGTGGACCCGCGCCGCCTGGCGGAGAACGCGGCGGTGATGGCGGTGGTGGCCTACGCGATGGCCGACGCCGGCCAGCCCGCGCCGCGCGGGCCCGTGCAGTAAAGCGAAAGCGGCTCGCGGGCGGCTACACTGGCATTTCCATGCCCGCCAAAGCCCACCTGACCAAGCTGCTCCGCTCCGTGCACCTGTACGTCGGCGCGTTCACCACGCCGGCGATCCTGTTCTTCGCGTTTACCGGAGCGATCCAGACCTTTGGGCTGCACGAGACCAACCGCGACCACCCGGAGTACAAGCCGGCGCGCTGGGTCGCGGTGCTGGGGCAGCTGCACAAGAAGCAGACGGCGGTGTTGCCGGTGCGGCGTTCGCCGCAGCCTGCCCAGGGTAGGCCGGCCTCGGCGCCGGTGGTGTTTGCCAGGCCTGCTCCGGCTTCGGTCTCGGCAAGGCACCCGCTTCCGCTGCGTATCTTTTTCGCCCTGGTGTGCGTGGGCCTGTTCGCGTCTACGCTGACAGGCCTGAGCCTCACCTACAAGTACGTGCGCAATCACGCGCTGGTGAGTGCTCTGGTGGTCGCCGGAGTCGTGGTGCCGGTGGTTCTGGTCTTCGTCTAGGGCGTCGAGCGAGGCCAAAAAAGCGTAGGTGGATTGCATACGACTAGGTATATTGCTCGGTATGCGTTGGCTTGGGTGGTTGCTGCTGGGGGCGGTCTCCGCGATGGGACAGACGGCTCAAAAAGTGCTGGATGCGACGCCGGACACGGTGGCCTGGGGGTTTTACTCGGCGCACGCAAAGCCGGCGATGACGGTCGCGAGCGGCGATACGGTCACGGTCCACACGCTGTCGACCTGCGGCGACCCGGAGCGGCTCGAGAAGATGGGCATCGCCGCCGCGGACATCCCGGCGTCCGTCACGGCGCTGTACGCGGCCAAGGGGATCGAGAAAGGCCCCGGCGGGCATATCCTGACCGGGCCGGTTGCGATCGAGGGAGCCGAGGAAGGCGACGTGCTCGAGGTGGACATCGAGAAAGTCGCGATCGATGTGCCGTGGGCGTGCAACGGCTTCGGGGCGGGCCGGGGCTTTTTGCCGGATGAGTACCCGTACGGGCTGATGAAGAAGATCGCGCTCGACCGGGAGCGGATGGTGGCGGAGTTCGCGCCTGGGATCGAGGTGCCGCTGCACCCGTTTTTTGGGTCGATGGGGGTCGCGCCGCCGGAGTCGGCGGGCAAGTACAACTCGGCCCCGCCGTGGATGCACGGGGGCAACATGGACAATAAGGAGCTGGTGGCGGGGACGAAACTGTTCCTGCCCGTGCACGCGAAGGGAGCTCTGTTCGAGGTAGGCGACGGCCACGCCGGGCAGGGCAACGGCGAGGTCGACATCACGGCGCTGGAGACGATGCTGACGGGGACGTTCCGGTTTGTCGTTCATAAAGACCAGCACCTGCTGTGGCCGCTGGCGGAGACGCCGACGGCGTACATCGCGATGGGCTTCAGCCCGGACCTCCAGAAGGCGACGGAGATGGCGCTGAAGAACATGCTGGGGTTTCTCGAAACGGACAAGGGACTGACGCGCGACCAGGCCTACCAGCTGGCGAGCGTGGCGGTGGACCTAGACATCACGCAGCTGGTGGACACCAACGTGGGCGTACACGCGATGCTGCCCAAGGCCGTGTTCACAGGGAAAGGAACGCGATGAAGAAGCTGGTGCTGATGGCGTGTCTGCTGCCGTTCGCCGCGCGGGCGCAGGACCCGACGCTGTCGCTGCTCGAGAAGTTGGCGAACGCGCCGGGGCCGCCGGGGGCGGAGGAGCCGGTGCGGGCGCTGATGGTGCCTATCATGCAGCCGCTCGCGACCAGGCTGAGCTACGACGGGATGGGCTCGGTGATCGCGCAGGTCGGGACGAGCGGGCCCAGGATCATGGTCGACGCGCACATGGACGAGCTGGGCGGGATGGTGCGGAGGATTGCGCCGAACGGGACGCTGACCATGCAGATGCTGGGCGGCTGGCTCGATCAGGCGCTTGTGGACCAGCGCTGGATCATTCTCGGGTCCAAGGGGCCGGTGCGGGCGGTCATGGGGATTCGCGACATCCACGTGCTGCCGGCGGAGGACCGGACCAAGGTATTTCCGCGCGATGGGTTGTACCTGGACGTGGGCGCGAAGGACGAGGCGGAAGCGGCCGCGATGGGGCTGGAGCCGGGCGACCCGGTGGTGCCGGACGCGCCGTTCGCGGTGCTGAACGGGACGGAGAACTACCTGGGCAAGGCCTGGGACGACCGGATCGGCTGCGGGGTGCTGCTGGTGGCCATGCAGCGGCTGGCGAAGCTGCCCCATGCGAACCAGATTTTCTTCGTGGCGACCACGCAGGAGGAGATCGGGCTGCGCGGGGCCAAGACGGCGGCGGATACGGTCAAGCCGGATATCGGGCTGGCGATCGAGGGCGGCATCGCGGGCGACACGTTCCCGGGCCACCCGGAGGAGACCCAGGCGAAGCTGGGGGCAGGACCGGGAATTTTCCTGTACGACACCAGCGCGCTGCCGAACCGGAAGCTGGTCGCGCTGGTGCGCAAGACTGCCGCATCTTTGAAGATTCCGCTGCAGTTGGACTTAGTGCAGGGCTATGGAGATGACTCGTCCATGATCCAGGAAAGCTCGGGCGGGGTGCCGACGCTGAACTTCGTGGTGCCCGTGCGCTACACCCACGCGCACAACGGGATCGTGAACCGGGGGGATTTCGACAAGATGGTGGATTTGATGGTGGCCCTGCTGCAGGGGCTGGACGCGAAGGCGGTGGCGGGGGTAAGGGACTTTGCGCCGTGAATACAGACCTAACTGCAAGAACGAAGCTGCGACTCGACTAACCCCCGTACTTGCGCACGTTCCGTATCGGAAAGGCTTTCGAGCGGTATCAAAGCGAAATCCTTTGCATGAGCGGTGTCGAGCTTGAGCACCGTCCCAACCTGCTGGCAGGCGCGAAAACCGGCCCAAGGAGTCGAGGCAGTCGCACCGTTTGCGAATCTGGAATGCAAACCCGCTCCATCTATGGTGAGCTGGTCGGCCATGCCAGCCCTAACTGACTCAAACTCGCGCGAAATTTTACGGCGAGCGCTCGCGTAGGCCCACGCAAACACGCCTGTAACTAGAAATAAAAGAAGCAGGCGTCCTCGCCAGTGCTGAGGGTCGCCTGCAACTATGCCGTAAAGAAGTATCGCTAGAAGCAGAAAACCATACAAATTTCTGATAATCAACTGAGGCCAATACCACCTAGATCGTTGTAAACTTGCGACGGCTCGTAGTTCCGCGTCAGTCAATTTGCCAGTGATAGTCATATGTGTGCGGTTTATGATGCCCTAAACCTATCATGTAGACGATTCTCAGCATTGCACGGTGTTCGGGATTACTGACCGCGTGGCTGCTGCAGGAACCGGAATAGTTCAGGGAGCTCGACATAGATGCCGGTGCCGGGGACCTCCAGACGCGTTCGTTCCTGCCAGTTGTCGCCGACGCACATACGCCCGGTAAGGGTCTCGGGATCGAGGATCCAGACCGTTCCGACGCCCATGGCACGGTACTCGCCGGCCCGTCTTTGCGTGTCGGAGTACGAGTCCTCGGGAGAAAGGACCTCCACGACGAGCAAGGGGGCTTCGGTGAGAACGCTGGGCTGAGGTCCGGACTTCACGAGCACGAGGTCGGGGATGCGGACGCGGGTTCCGGCAACCCGGGTGCGCTGCTCGGTCGAAACCATGACGCCCCACCGGCTTTCGTTTTGCCCGAACCAGATGGTGAGCAAGGCCTGCACCCGCGCGTGCTGCCATTTACCCATGTTGCGCTCCTGGAGTTCGCCGTCGATGTACTCGCGGTCCGGCTCGTAGCTGGATGCGAGATAGGTCTCGATGCTGATCTGAAGCGAAGTCGCCATCGGAAGCCTCCTGTCGTGCGTGTGGCTCAGTCCAGCTCTGCCAGGATGTCCGCGAAGGGGATCGCAGTGTCGCGCAGCGTGACTGTATTGGCGTTGATGAATTTACCGTCTTGGAAGCGGAGCAGGCTGTTGTCGGCAGGGTCGACGACGTAGATCGCCGGAACACCCATCGATTCGAAATCGGCGAGGCGGACGATAAGCCGGGACAGACGGTCCTCCGGGCTGAGAATCTCGAAGGCGATCAAGGGCGGCGTGGTGGCGATCTGCTCTTCCGCGGCCGCGGCCTCGATCACCGCGACATCCGGCACACGGTAGCGGCGCTCACTTGTCTTTGTCCGGTACTCCGGGCGCACCCGAGTGGACCACTCCCGCCGGTGCAGTTCGAAGAAGTGGGACAGTGTCGCTTGCCACTCGGAGTGCTTCCCCTCTCCCATCGGGCGCTCCTCGACGACGCCATCGACGTACTCGGCGTCCGGTTCGTATCTCGTGTGCAGATACTCCTCGAGCGAGATCAACGTCGTCTCCATGGGAAGCTCCCTTGCAAGCGATCTTACGGCAGCCTGCCCGGGCTGGGCTTGCTCGCGGTGAGGCGCACGCCCATGCCGTTGAGCAGGCTGCGGGCCTGGGTGCTTTCGGGCGAAGCGGGGTAGCGCTGGACCAGGGCCCGCAGGTCGCGGATGCCTGCGTCGCGCTGCGAGCTCGCCAGCTCGGCCTCGCCCTTGCGGAGCTGAGCCGTGGGCGCCTTGGGGCTGCCCGCGTACTGCTCCAGCACGATGTCGTAGTTGCGGATGGCGGCGGGGTAAAGCTGCTGGCGGTAGGCGACCTCGCCCAGGTAGAAGCTGGCGTTGCCCGCCTCGGGCGACTGGGGATAAAACTTGACGACGTCGGCGAATTCGCTGGTGGCCAGGTCGTACTTGGCGCCGTTGTAGTCGCGCACGGCGCTCTGGAAGAGCTGGTCGGCGGGCGGGGCCTGCGGGTTGGTGGAGGAGGCACTCGGCCCGGTGCTCGGCGTGCTTGCGGGCGGCGCGGTCAGCGGCACGGAGGTTCCGCCGGTTGGAGCGGGGGTGGGCGCGGTTCCGACCGAGCCTGCCGCCGGAGCGTTGACATTGCCGAGCTGGCCCTGCAGGCCGTTCAGCGTGGTATCGATGCGGCCTAGGCGCGTTTTCAGCTCGTCGACTGAGTCGTTCAAGCTCTGGATCTGCCCGGAAAGTGGATTGTTCTGCCCTTCCGCGTCGACCTTGGCCCCGAGCGCGGTCATCTGTTGGGACATGCGGTTTACGTTCTCGTTCGACTGTTCGACAAGATGCTGGAGGACGCCGAGCTGCTCGGAGTTAGACCGCTGGAGCGCCTGGAGCATGTCGGACAGCGCCTGCACCTGCGTTTGGAGCTGGATGATCTCCCGCGAGGCCGCATGCGCGCGCGGCGCGGGAAAGAGCAGGGCAAAGCCGAACAGCAAGGAAACCGGAAGGGAAGCAGGTCGCATGGAGCACTCTCCTACAGAGTGGAAGCTTCGAGGGGGACAGCTCTCGATCGGCTTTTACGAAATGGTACGTGAAACCCCCTCCGGGGGTGAACGCTTATTCTCTTCACGCATCCCAGCAGAGGAAACCACACGAACCACAGGAGGAACGAAACGATGTCCAAGGAACTTTACGAGCAGGAACCGACCCTCGGGATCCCCAAGCCGGTCGCGGTGCCGCTGATCATCCTCACGAGCGTCAGCATCGCCGCGCTGGTCGCGGTGTTGGTAATCCTGCGCCGCCAGGAGTAGCTCCCGCCGCTCGAGGGGCCCGGCCTTCTCGAGAGGGCCGGGCTTTTTCGTCTAACGGTCGACCGAGAACTGCGCCCGGCGGTTCTGCTGAAAGCAGCTCTCGTCGTGCTCGGCGCAGAACTGTTTTTCCTTGCCGTAGGAGACGGTGCGGATGCGGTCGGCGGTGACGCCGGCGGCGACCAGGGCCTGCTTGGCGGCGTTCGCGCGGTTCTCGCCGAGCGCCAAGTTGTACTCGGTGGAGCCGCGCTCGTCGCAGTAGCCGCCCAGAACGATCTTGATGCCCGGGTGCTGGTTGAGCCAGTTGGCATCGGCGGAAACCACGGCCTCGGACGGTGTATTGACCTCATACGAGTCGTAGTCGAAGAAGACGTCCTTCACATTCTGGTGGAAGAC
>CAXTTW010000153.1:0-6342 GCA_964247255.1 uncultured Acidobacteriaceae bacterium | reverse complement strand
CTCGATGAGCCGTTCAGCGCGCTCGACGTCGCGCGCAAGGCCGAGCTCTGGATTCTGCTCGACGGCTACCTCCGCGCGCACAGCATGGCTTCCCTGCTCGTCTCGCACGACCCCGCCGAGGTATGGCGCTGGGCCGCGCACGTGGTCCGGCTCGAAGCGGGCGCGGTTACCGCCGAAGGCCCGCCCGCGCTGGTGCTGGCGCAGGAACGAGACCTGGTGCTTCGGCAGTTCACGCCCGCGGCAACGAGTTAGCAGGCCAGGCCCTTCGCAGTCGGTGCCGCAGTCTGGCGCGAAGCTTTTCGCGATATCTGCGACGAGAAGGCCCTCGCTCCCAAACGACCTGAGGCCTCAGTAAAGGTAGCTTTGGAAATCGGAGAACATCCTGTTCAGCTCCGGCGCGGGGCCCAGCTCCCGGAGCGCGTCCGGGATCGCGCCGTAATGCAGACCAAGAAGCGGCGAAAGCTTGCCGCTGTCCAGCGTTTCGAAGCCCTCCTCGACGTAATGGGCCAGCACGAACTCCAGAAACGCGCGCTGTTTTTCAGAGAAGCTCACCGCGAGCGCCGGGCGCGCCTTCTCCGCGCGCTCCTCGCGCGTGAGCCGCGGCAGGGCGAAGGCGATATACGCGAGCACATCGTATAAGTCGGAGTTTTCGGCGGCGAGAGCACGCTGCACCTCAGCGAGCCGGCTGCGGTCAAAACTGCGGCTTTCGAGATTCCGGAGCAGCGTCCGGCGGGTTTCAGGCGCTCGCCAGATGGCCCGCAGCTCGTCCTCA
Source organism: uncultured Acidobacteriaceae bacterium (assembly GCA_964247255.1). Classification (GTDB taxonomy): domain Bacteria; phylum Acidobacteriota; class Terriglobia; order Terriglobales; family Acidobacteriaceae; genus EB88. The sequence goes on along the minus strand of CAXTTW010000153.1, from coordinate 5,570 downwards.
TCCTTGAAGAACTCAGGCAGCGCCCCGTACAGCGCTTCGAGGAACTGCGTGGCCGAAAGCGGCCGCCCATCCGGGCTCCAGAAGCTGGTCGCGCTCATGTGCTGGAGCTCGCGCGCCTTGCCGTCAGCCAGGCGGATCGTCACGCGCCCCCTCCGGTTCCCATCCGGCCGGTCCTCATCTTCTGGCCGCTCGCCCGGCTCGGGTTCGGCCTCCACTTCGCCGGACGGCTCCGGGACGGCTTCGGGCTCCAGCGGCTCGCCGTCCCACTCGGGATCATGGAAGTGCCGGTGCGCGCCCACAAAGTCGTAGACCGTGAAGAACTCCTTACCGTCGAACAACCGCGTCCCGCGCCCGATGATCTGCTTGAACTCGATCATGTTCGTGACCGGGCGCAAGAGGGCGATATTGCGAATGTTCTTCGCGTCCACGCCGGTCGAGAGCTTGTGCGAGGTCGTCAGGATCGTGGGGATCGTCATGTCGGTGTTCTGGAAAGCCGCCAGGTGCTGTTCGCCGAGCTCGCCGTCGTTCGCGGTCACGCGGCAGCAGTAGAGCGGGTCGGGGTTCGTTTTGCGCCGGTTCACCAGGTCGCGGACGGCAGCGGCATGCGCCTGCGAAGCGCAAAAGATCAAGGTCTTCTCGCGCGTGTCGAGCCGATCCATGAGCTGCTCGACCCGGTACTGCTCGCGCTCTTCGATCACGATGGTCCGGTTGAACTCGCGCTCCGTGTAGCGGCGGCCTTCCTCCACCTCGCCTTCAACGACCGTGTCATCGGACGTGTACACGTACTCATCGAGCGTGGTCGAGATCTGCACCACCTTGAACGGGGTCAGGAAGCCGTCGTTGATACCCTCGCGCAGCGAGTAGGTGGACACCGGCTCGCCGAAGTAGGCGTAGGTATCCACGTTGTCGCGGCGCTTCGGGGTGGCCGTCAGGCCCAGCTGCACCGCCGGGGCGAAGTACTCCAGGATGCCGCGCCAGGTGGACTCGTCGCTCGCGCCGCCGCGGTGGCACTCGTCCACGACGATGAAGTCGAAAAAGTTGGGCGGGTACTGGCCGAAGTACGGAGCCGGCTGCCCGTCCGCGCCCTGGCCTGACATAAAGGTTTGGAAGATGGTGAAGAAGACGCTGGCATTGGTCGGCACCCGGCCGGCCTTGCGGATGGACCCGGGCGCGATGCGGGCGCGCGCGTCGTCGGCAAAGGAAGAAAAGGCGCTGTACGCCTGATTCGCCAGCAGGTTGCGGTCGGCCAGGAACAGGATGCGCGGGCGGCGGGTAGGCTCGCCCGTGAGGTTCCACTTGGCATGAAAGAGCTTCCAGGCGATCTGGAAAGCAATGGACGTCTTGCCCGCGCCGGTCGCGAGGGTCAGCAGGATGCGGGTGCGGCCTCCCGCGACGGCGTCGAGCACCCGCTCGATCGCGGTCGCCTGGTAGTAGCGGACGGTCCAGGTGCCGGAGCGGTCCTCGTACGGGATTGCGGCGAAGCGGTCGCGCCAGGGATTGGGGGCGGGAAAGGCGCGGGCCCAAAGCTCGTCCGGGGTAGGGTACGCGTCCGCCGGGCCTTCCTCGCCTGCCCTCATGCTTCCGCCCATGTCGATGCCGTAGAGCTTGCGGCCGTTCGAGGCATAGGCGAAGGGGACAGCCATCTTCAGGGCATAGGCCTTGGCCTGCCCGACGCCCTCGGAGGCATCCAGCTCCTCGCGCTTGGCTTCGAGAACAGCGAGCATGCGGCCCTGGTGGACGAGGACGTAGTCGGCGATCTCCGGCTTGGCGCGCGTCCCGGCGCCGAGCAGCCGTCCGTCGGTGATGCGGTACTCGCGCAGCACCCGCGAGCCCGGGGTGACGCCCCAGCCCGCCGCGCGCAGGGCGGGGTCGATGAGCTCGGCGCGGGTTTCCGCCTCGTTCCGCATGGTGACTAGAGATTACCCGAGAAGGCCTGGTGAAGGAGGGATTGTTTGAGGGCGGCGAGGGCGGTGAGCTTTTGATGGTATACGCTTTGCAGGCGCTGGGACTCTTTTGAGAGTTCATCCAGCCTTGCGACAATTGCATTCTGTTCTTCGAGAGAATTTGGAAACGGAACAGTAATTTCGCCTAACTTCTGAGGCGAGGTATGCCGCACCTTTACTCCAGACGCACTTTGATGTGCACCAGCTCTAAATGCGGATGTGTTGAAGACCTGGAAGAAAAAAGCATTGGACCACGGTACACCAGACTTGCTTTTTACTAACCCAAGTCGCTGATTGTGGAGATAAAGGCCGTTTTCAGGGACAATAATAGGGCTACCAAGAAGACCTGCGGCTTGCTCTGTCATCGCCAATAGAAGATCACCAGCTTGCAGAAGAAAGCTCCTTGGAAACTCGCCTTCATGGAACTTCTGTTTTTCCCCACGATTCCGGTAGCCTCCGCTTTCGTAGAAATTTCCTGGGGTGAGAAGTGTATATTCACCTGAAGCTCTGAAGTTTTCACTCTTGAATGCAAAACCGTGTTTGATGTCGCATAACTCTGCTAATGGTTTACTGAGCCAAGTTCTTCCTTTCTCAGCTACGCGCCTTTCCAGCGCGCATTGAGTCAAGATGGACGCTGAACCTAAGTTTGCCTCTACGTCTATTCGAACGGCGGCGATGCCTGCGAAGGCTTGATCGAGGATGGCGACGATGCGCTCCTGCTCCTCCAGTGAAGCTGGGTACCGGACATCAAATTTAGTTGCGACCGTTGTGCGCGCCAACTCAGTCTGCCCGCCGCAACCCTCGCCACTCTCTTTAAGCTGCTCCTCAATGTCGATCAACATATAGCCGAAGAACTCTGGGCAAAATAAGCCGGAACGTGGACGAACAATTGTGACGTGCGAATCAACCGTTGTCGGCTCCTCAACTACTTCAAGGATCTGCGCAACCCGTCCCAGTGTTCCGGTTCCAGTTGAATTGATCAGGCCATCCCCATACTGGATGAAACGGCTCTCGGGCACGCTTTTAATCGTTTCGTCGTGCCGCCGCGAGACCGACCAATCTACTCGGTGACCCCGGACGCATCTCTGGTTGACAACACGGATGCCACCCTCATTGACGTACTTAGGCGAGATGCCGCGGCTGATCAACGAGCAGACTTCTTCAAGTTTGTTTACGCGCCATCCAGTCTTATCGGCGCTCACAGCAACCCCCGAATCCCAGCCAAAATCTCCGCGCTCTCCCGGTCCAGCGCCTCGATCTCATCCAGAATCTCACTCGGCGTTCGATGCGCGGCCGCTTCGCCCCCGTTCGGGTTTTTGACGGACAGATCCCAGGTCTTCCGGTCGAGATCGCTCGCGAGCACCGTCCAGGATTGCGCCGAGTCCGCGAAGATTTTTTGCTTTTCCACGAAGTCAGCCAGGTCCGCGTCGTTCAGCGGGTTGGTCTTGCCCAGGTTGCGTCCCGGATCGAGCCGGTAGTACCAGATGCTTCGCGTCGCCGCGCCCTTGGTGAAGAACAGCACCACCGTCTTGACGCCCGCGCCCTGGAACGTCCCGCCCGGGCAGTCGAGGATCGTGTGCAGCTCGGCGGAGTCGAGCAGCAGCTTGCGCAGCGCGACGCTCGCGTTGTCGGTGTTCGACAGGAAGGTGTTCTTGATGACGATGCCCGCGCGGCCCCCGGCCCGCAGCTTGCGCAGGAAGTGCTGGAGAAACAGAAACGCCGTTTCCGAGGTTTTGATAGGGAAGTTCTGCTGCACCTCCGCCCGCTCGCGCCCGCCGAAGGGCGGATTGGCCAGGATCACATCGTGCCGGTCGCGCTCGGCGATGTCGTTCAGGCCGAGCTCGAGCGTGTTGGCGTGGACCAGATTGGGTGCCTCGATGCCGTGCAGGATCATGTTCATCAGCCCGATGACGTAGGGCAGCGGCTTTTTCTCCTGCCCGTAAAAGGTCCCGGTCTGCAGCTTGGAGCGGGTCGCGACGGTGTTCGCGGCGGGGAGCATCCGCGTGAACGCCTCGCACAGGAAGCCCGCCGAGCCGAGCGCGCCGTCGTACACCGTTTCGCCCACGCGCGGCTCGACGACGGCGAGCATGGCGCGGATGAGCGGGCGCGGTGTGAAGTATTCGCCGCCGTTGCGCCCGGCGTTGCCCATGTTGCGGATCTTGGCTTCGTAGAGCTCCGACAGCTCGTGCTTTTCGCTTTGCGAGCCGAAGCGCAGCGTATCGACGTGCCCGATGACCTCGCGGAGGTTGTAGCCGGACTGGAGCTTGTTCTTGAGCTCGCCGAAGATTTCGCCGATCTTGTACTCGATCGTGTCCGCGCGGCTCGCCCGCTGCTTAAAGCCTTTCAAGTAGGGGAACAGCTCCGCGTCGACGAACTCGCGCAGGTCGTCGCCGGCCCGGGCGCGGTCATGGTCGAGGGTGCCCGCGGCGGTGAGCGGCGCGGCCCAGGAGTGCCAGCGATACGGCTCGTCGAGCAGAAAGGCATGCGGGGTGCCGTCGAGCAGGGCCCGCGCGGCGCGGTCCTCTTCCAGCGCGTCGAGGTACTTGAGGAAAAGCAGCCAGGAGGTCTGCTCGATGTAGTCGAGCTCAGTCGACACCCCAGCGTCCTTGCGCAGGATGTCGTCGATTCGCTTGAAGGCTTGTTCAAACATGCGGGAAGCGGGAGAAACCTCGTTTGGGGGTGAGCTCAGGATACCGGCTCGCCCGACGGCGGCACACATGCCCACTCCGCGCGTGCGAAGTCGACCTTGCGCGTGAGCCGGAACATGCCCCGCGGCATAGCTGTTGATGAGGGTGTAGCGGGACTATGTCCGTCTGTCTGCAAGGCCCGTTTCGCGATGCCGGCCGCGCCGCTCCATCGCCCTTACGATTAAGACCAGTCCGGGAGCTTCAATCGCCCGGGTTTATCCGCGCGATTGCAGCCACTCCGACCGATGTACCGGCATTGCGCACACTTGACATCGGGAAAGGTAGCCGACCGTTGTACCTTGCCAAACGGCCGCGGGAGAACTCCGTGGCGAGACAGGGATTCATACTCTGCCGCCAACTATAACGGAATGAACATCTTGCGTTTCAGCCATGATGAGAGTACCCGCAGATATACCCGCAAACGTTCGTCGCTGGGGCTTGGCGGTCGCACCTCTGGCTGCTGCGAATGCTTAATCCCCCGGACATGCTCAGGGCCGGGCGGCATGGATTCGGCCGGGCTCGGCGAAAGTACGCGGATGCGGTGCTCCCCTGGCCGTCATCGCCCATCGTGCCGCGGCCCGGCTCGCCCTGAGCTCCGCGCCGACGATGCCGACGCCCAGACGGGTGTAGGTCCATTCGTGCATCCCTTTTGGTCGTGGCGGGAGCGGGCCCGTGACGGCGGGCGCTCCTCCGAGATGCACCCGCAGAGTGCGCGCGCGGCGTAGGGCACGGTCGAGCGCATCAAGCCGCCGAGTTTGGAACGTGAGCCGCCGGCAGACGCGGCAAAGGAAGCCGGAGCCGCCGTAAAGGACTGCGACACGGCGTCCGCACCCCGGCGCGGGACAGAGGAACCAGGGCCGCCTTCCGCCGAAGGTGCAGGCGGTCCAGGCGAGCGGGAGCGCCATGGGCAGCCCGTCGATGGCAAGGAGCGTATCAAGCG